>DAHXJB010000344.1:0-12004 GCA_027372455.1 Chloroflexota bacterium
GCAGCTCACGCCCTGACCTCATGCTGGGCTTGTGAGGGCGCGGTTGCTCTCCAACCTATCTGAGGAAATACCGATGAACAGTCGTGAGCGTTACATCCGGGCCATCAAGTTCGACCGGCCGGATCGAGTTCCAATAATGCATCGGACGCTGCCCGGCAGCTACAGACGACGTGGAGAGGAGATCGAGGTGCTATACGCAAGGTATCCCAGCGACGCATTGCTCTCCCCGTCCACACACGGATGGTTCAGCTTCAAACGGGCTGTGGGGGAGACGAGCGGCCAGTTGCAGGGGGCCACAGACGAGTGGGGCTGCGTCTGGGACAGCCTCACGGATGACTACCTGGGACAGGTTTTCGGACATCCATTGAAGGCCTGGACAGCCTTAGAGGGCTTTCACTTTCCGGAGCCCACGGTGGGAATCGAAGGGGTGGAGGAACTGGTGGCGAACGTGAAGGCCGACGGTCACCAACACTACAGCCTCATCGAAGTGGGTACACTTTGGCATCGGACCAACTGGTTGCGGGGCTTCGAGAATTCGCTGATGGATGTTCTGGAGGATCTCCCTGAGCTTTACTACCTGCGAGACCGGATCACGGAGTTTCTGCTGAAGAGGGTTGAGATCCTCCTGGGCTACCGGGAGCACATAGATGGCGTGCTGGTGAACGACGATTGGGGCACGCAGCAAACATTGATGATTCGGCCGGAATACTGGCGGAAGGTGTACAAGCCGGCCTACGCCAAGATTGTGGGGGCCATTCACAGCGGAGGGCTGAACGCTCATCTGCACAGCGATGGCGTAACCGACGCGATCATGGAGGACTTGATTGAGATTGGCTTCGATGAGCTGAATCCTCAGATGTCCTGCATGGATGCCGAGGATGTGGGACGGAGGTTCGGCGGGAGGGTTTGCTTCCGGGCGGACATGGATCGGCAGTACACATTGCCTTTCGGCACCCCTCAGGAGGTGAAGGGCTACGTGCAGCGATTGTTCGATGCATTTGGCCGGTTCGAAGGGGGGTATGTGGGGTACGGGCAGGTCGGAACGGATGTGCCACTTGCGAACGCCGAGGCCATGCTTTCCGCATTCTATCGACTTCGGTATTCGACGGCGAAGTGATGCAAATGCCGTCGAGGAGCTGCCGGCGGGAGAAGCTCAGCCTAGTAGCTTCCCTGTGAGCACGTCCACCAAACCCATGTCGGTGAGCCGCAGCTCAGGGATCACTGGTAGGGCGAGGAAGGATAGGATGGAGAAGGGGGATTGGATGGAGCAGCCCAGTTCCCTGGCGGTTGCCTCCAGCGATCCAAGTTTCTGCACCACCGTCTCCAGCGGCTCCGGAGAGAGCAACCCGGCGATGGGCAGTGGCAGGGAGGCGACCATCGTTCCATTCAGGGCGCAGGCGAGGCCGCCATGTAGTGCCTCGATCCCCTTTAGAACGGCGTACAGGTCGTCGTCGCTGGTCCCCACCGCGATTATGTTGTGGGAGTCATGAGCCAGGGAACTGGCCATGGCTCCCTTCTTCAGCCCGAACCCCTTCACCAGGCCTATCGCGATGTTTCCGGTGGCGTGGTGTCTCTCCACGACGACCAGTTTGAGCAGGTCTCGTTCGACGTCGGGGACGATGGCCCCATTCTCCACCCGAGGCTCGATATCCACCCTCCTGGTGAGTATCTGGCCCGGGATGATCTCGATCGCTGGGAAAAGGGCATCGTCGTTCGGTTTCAGGCGAAGCCGATCGATGGAGAACGGTCTCACATTGATGGAGTTGTTGATCCACTTATTCCGTGCCGGATCGATCCCGAAGTTGGCCTGCCCATCTCGTGCCACCAGTCTACCCTGGTGGTAGACCTCTTCGATGCGGAACTGCTCCAGATCGGAGAGAACCAGCAGGTTGGCGTGGTAGCTTGGGGCGATCCCTCCATGGCCCTTGAGTCCAAAGTAGCGTGCGGCGTTCAGGGAGGCCATCTGCACCGCGTGGATTGGGCTGACGCCGAGGTGTATGGCTTTACGGACCACGGCATCCAGGTCGCCATCGTGGGAGATGTCCAGGGGATCACGGTCGTCCACCACCAGCATGCAGCGATGGCGAGTATTGTCGTTGACCAGGGGCAGCAGCGCTTCGAGGTTGCGCTCTACCGAGCCCTCGCGGATCATCAGCCATGCGCCGCGACGCAACTTCTCCAACCCCTCCTGGTACTCGGTGCTCTCGTGATCGGAGTCGATCCCGGCGGAGAGGTAGCCGTTGAGCTCCTTTCCTGTCATGTTTGGTGCGTGGCCGTCCCGAGTTGCCGCGCATCTCCGCGCCAGCATGCCAACCGTTTCCAGTTTGGCGAGGATCGCGGGGTTGGCACTGAGAACGCCGGCGAAGTCCATCACCTCCCCGAGGCCGATCACGTTGTTCCAGCGGAGCAGCTCTCGGAGATCCTTGGCATCCAGTCTGGCTCCGCTAGTTTCCATGTCGCTAGAAGGTACGCAGGATGGGGCGGTGAAAAACAGATCCATCGGCAGCCGCCGCGCGCAGCCCATCATGTAGCGGATGCCCTTCAATCCCGCCACGTTCGCGATCTCGTGGAGGTCGGTCACTGCCGCGAGAGTCCCATGGGGGACGACGGCTCGCGCGTACTGGTGGACGTGGAGCAGGGAACTCTCCAGGTGAACGTGGCCGTCGATGAGGCCGGGGACCAGATAGCGGCCTTCAAGGTCTATCATGCGCTGGGCATCGGTGTAGTCGCCAATCCCAGCGATTCGTCCCTCTGCCAGCGCGACGTTGCCCATCTCGATCTCGCCCGTGAAGCTGTTGAGGATACGGGCGTTGCGCAGGATCAGATCCGCGGGATCATAGCCCCTGGCCACCGAGATAAGCCGCTTCATCTTCATTTGACAATCTCCACCTCGGCCTCGGGAGTGAAGCCGAAGGACTCCGCGAACCGCTGCTTGACCGTCTCTATGATGCCATAAACGTCGGAAAAGCGGGCACCACCCAGGTTGACGATGAAATTGTTGTGCTTGAGGGAGATCTGTGCCCCACCGATCTGGAATCCTGCCAGCCCCAGCCGGTTTATGGCGTAGCCCATCGAGACCTTGCCGTGCCAGCGGGTGTTCACCATCTCCTGGAGGTCGGGCCAAACCGCCATGATCCTGCTGATCTCCTCGCTCTTCTCGATATTCTTGAAGACCGATCCGCAGGTGGGGTATTCCATCGGGTGATTCGTCTGTCGATACTCGATGTTGGATCGATAGCTTTCACGGGCCCGCTGAAGCTCCTCTTCCGAGGCTTGCCGAAGCCGGAAGCTGGCGGAAGCGACGATCAGTTCTCGGTTCTGCTTGACGATGCTATCGCGATAGGAGAAGCGCAGGCCGGCCCTGTCGAGGGTGTGGATCTCTGGAGTGCCTTCCCGGATATCAAGAAGGTCGGCACTTTCCAGCACGTCCTTCAGTTCACCTCCGAAGGCGCCGACGTTCCCTCGCACCGCAGCCCCCACCGTGCCCGGGAGGCCTCCAGCCCATTCCAATCCGGTATAGCCGGCGTCGAAGGCGAAGTTGATGGCTCGGTCGAGCGCCTCACCCGCGAAAGCGCGAAGGAGGCCCTCCCCCTGAGCGTGGAGTTGAGGTGCATCAGACGAGGTGATCCGCAACACAGCGCCGTCGAAGTAGTCGTCGGGGAACAGCAGGTTCGAGCCGAGGCCGACGACGACCATCCTCTCGACGTGATGTGTGCGCACGAAGTCGAGGGCCATAAGTAGATCCTCATGGCCGCGTATCTCAAGCAGGTAACGCGCGATGCCACCGATCCGATAGTAGAGGATGGTGGATAGAGGGAAGTTATCGTGTGCGATCATAACTTGCCGCCGATGACTGGGATCCTGCCGGACCCGTCGAGGGTCCAGGGCAGATGGCTGATAACCTGGGAACTGTTCATATTATCACCAGTATCGAAGGATCTCGTCCATCGCTGGGCGGAAGCATCCCCACTCGAGAAGAAGGCACGATGCGCTCCAGATCGGATGCGCGTGGCACGGTTCAGATAGTGTGGGGAGCGAGTAGGGTGGGAGCGATGGCGCCCCGCTCGCCAACGGCGAGGCGCCCTGCTTCCGATGATAGTTAATTGACGTCGTACTGGGCGAGGTTGTAGTGGTCGATCAGGTAGTTCACCTTGGCGGTGTAGCCGGGATCGGTGGCGTACCCGTCGGCGGCCATGCGCTGAGCGAACAGCTTTGGATCGCTGGTCTTGAAGGCATTCGCGTAGCGCGGATTGGCGGCCAGGAACCGACCGTGATCCATAACGGACTCGTACAGGTTATGGTAGGCCCTGAACCCTGCTTCGACGGTCACAGTCTGCCCGTTCAGCACCTCCTGAGTGGGCATGTTGACCACGCCAGCCGGGCCGGGGCCCGAGTCGGCCTTGATGCCGAAGTAGTTCTGAGCCTGAGTGGAGAGGGTGCTTCGTCCCCACTCCGACTCCAGGATCGCCTGGGCGATCGTGACGGCCGCGGGCACGTGCGTCTGACGCTGTGAGTCCTGCGCAGCAGGCACCACGGCGGCTATGAACTTGGCTGGGGTGGAGATGTCGGGCGTTGGTCCACCATGATCCTGCGACGCAGGGGCATTGGTGGTGAACCCTGACATCTGCACCTGGCTATGGTATATCGGAGCGGACTGCGACTGCGTGTACGTAGCCGGCGCCGCAGCGGCCGCATGGGCGGGTGTTACCCCGGCTCCGGGATGGAAGAGCACTGTCATCAGGAGCATGCCCGATACCATTGCGCCTCCGGCTTGGCGCGCAAGCTTCCTTCGAGGTTGAAGAAAGACCTTGTCCGCGATGCTGCGCGCGCTGGCCCTGGCACGATCGATGAACCCGACCTTGCCCTCGGGCGTGCGGTTCTCGTTTCGGGCGGAGTCGAAAGCGCTTGAAATGGCGCTATCGTCTGCCGGCCGGAGCTTGCCTGAAAACACTAGATTCCTCCTGGAATAAGTACAGCAAGGCAGAAGTTGAATCTTAGAATGGGCTTCTGCGATGCCGCGGAATGTTGATGTTGTCGCCGGCATGCGCCTGGCGCAAGAATGCCCCGCTGGGCATTCAACGGCGACAGCTATTCGGTTGCGAACTCGCTGGATATCCTGGGTGTAGTTCCGAGGCTGCGGCCGTCAGGCGGCAGGATCGTCCCTCGGATAACCCAACAGCAAGACCATGCAGGGATGATAACATGTAAACTACATACGCGCAAGAACGGACGGTGTTGAGGGTCGAAGTCATTGCAGGGCTTTGCATGAAAACTGCGGTAGATACTATTGGAGGATAGTCTGCGTTCTTGGCGCTCTGAACTGTCGATGCCTGGGGTGAGCGCTTCTTCCGGAAGGAGTGGGTCATATGCGATCTTTGGCGAAGCTATGTCGCCCTTGTAGACAAGCGGCCGCTCTGTCCGCTTGTGCCATCGTGATGGCCGCGGTGTTGGTGGGTTGCGCTTCACTTCCCCAGCCGACCGCTACCCCTGCGGCGGTCTCCAGCGTGTCGGCCGTGGGATCTCCCTCGTCCAGCCCGACGGCTGGACTGCCCAGCTTCGGTCACATATTCATCATCATGATGGAGAACAAGGAGTACGGGGAGATCATCGGCTCTTTGAAGGCCCCTTACATCAACGGTCTCGCGGCGAGCTACGCTGTGGCCGGGCAGTACTATGCGATCCGGCATCCCAGTCTGCCCAACTATCTGGCCCTGGCGTCCGGCTCGACCCAGGGGATGACATCCGATTGTGGGGACTGCTCTTTCAACGCCCAGAATCTGGTGGACCAACTGGAGCCCCATCAAAAGAGTTGGAAGGCCTACATGGAGGACATGCCTTACCCCTGCTTCAATGGTGAGTCTACCGGTGGCATCGGTCCATTCGGCAACAACTACGTGCGCAAGCACAATCCATGGATGTACTTCCAGGACATCAGCGGCAATCCGAGCCGGTGCAACCAGGTGGTACCTCTAAATCAGTTCGCGGGCGACCTCCAGGCCAATCGACTTGCCGATTTCGTTTGGATCACCCCAAACCTCCAACACGACATGCACGATGGGACCATTGAGGACGGAGACAGCTGGCTTTCCACCTTCGTTCCCCAGATCCTGGGCTCGCCTGCCTGGAAAGACAACGGTGTGCTGTTCATCATCTGGGACGAAGGTACGACCAATGCCGGCTGCTGCGGGGATGCGACGGGCGGGCACACGGTCGCCCTGGTGATCGCGGCCTCGGGAAAGCGGGGCTATACGTCGCAGACGCGGTACACTCACTACAGCGTCCTTCGAACTATCGAGGAGAGCTGGCAGTTGGGACTGATGGGTGGCGCCAACGACCCGGGGACCAGGACCATGACCGACTTTTTCCAGTGAGAAGCCCTCTGGTGCTCCGATAACGGAACAGGTACTACTACACTGCCAACCGGGTTCTAACAGGTAGGGCGGGGTCTTGTACCCCGCCGTCCGGTCTGTCGGGCGCGCTTGGCGGCGAGGGATACGTGACGCGAGCGAGTGCAGCGTCACGCCCGCCCTACCCATCGAAATCACCTTGGCCGTGTACTACAACTCTAATTGAGATCGAAGGGTGGATAACGATCGGTGATCAGTAGAAAGGCGTAGGCTTCCACACGGAGGGACCAGCGCAGCACCCCAACGACGAAACCGAAAAGCCCCCGTGGGTAGCGCGTGGTGAACAGGATGGCGAACCAGGCGATGATGATTGCCACCAGGGCGGCAATCCACAGAAAGAACAGGACTACGTAGTGTGGTATGGCCAGCAACCACTTGACCAGTGGCAGCCACCTGTTGAGCTCCGTTACGGCGTCGGGATAGGTGAGCTCGACGTGGATCGCCTGTTCCTCGTCGGTGGAGGGGTACTCGTCCCGTAGCAGGCACAGGTAGACCGATACCCGTGCGGCGAAGCTCACCAGCCCGTAGTTCCAGTTGAACCACCAGCGCGGGTACTTGCGTCGAAAGAGCAGCATCAGCAGGATCGGCAAGAAGAGGTACGAGGCGAAGCCGTAACCGTCCCGGTTGGCGGCACCCGTCAGCAGGCCAAGGACGATGGCGATGGGGATCACAGTGAACAGACGGAAGAAGGTGGTTAATCTGTCCAGTCTCTCCGGGTAGTCGACCGCTAGATTCGCCGGGTACTGTGGGGCGGCTTGTGCCATTTTCGTGACCTCATCATAATCTAGTGTGGCCTTGGCTGAACGGCTTCCCCCCCATCGCGTTGACCTCACGGTTTCACCGGTGATGTCTTGAAGAACCGCATCGAATGTGCCAGGTGAGCCGGCAATCCGGCCCGACGGCGACAGGATGCCGGGGTCGGCCTCAACGTTGGCCGGCCCTCGGTTTCCACATCGATGCCCTCACGCCCTGGAGAGTTCCTCAGAGCGGCAAGCGGCAGCCTTCACGGCTTCGACGAAGATCTCCACCAGCTTTCTATCTGCCATCACCCTCATGGCCGCCTCGGTTGTACCGTTGGGGGATGTGACCTTGCGACGGAGCTCGGCTGGCTCTTCGCCGCTGTCTATCATCAATTTCGCCGCCCCCACGATCGTTTGAAGTGTGAGTTGCCTGGCCATATCCGCGGGCATTCCCAGCTTCACTCCTGCCTCGATCATCGCTTCCGCGATGAGGAACAGATAGGCAGGGCCGGTGCCGCTCAACGCTGTAACGGCGTCCAGGTAGCTCTCTTCGGTTCGGACGGTAGTTCCGACCGCCGATAGGATGGCATCGGCGATGGTCAAGTCGTCGTCGTCGGCATGCCGACCCTTACAGAGGGCAGCCGCGCCCTCGCCGATCTGGGCTGGGGTGTTGGGCATGACTCTCACCACGCGGGTACTATCGCCAAGCTCTCGTTCGATCCGGGCTATGGGGACGCCGGCCGCGATACTGATGACCAGTTTCGACCGGTCGATGTGGTTGCGGAGGCCGCCGAGTACATCGCTTATCTGCTGCGGCTTGACGGCCAACAGGACGATGTCGGCTCGACCGACGGCGACGGTGTTGTCGGTGACAACTGAAATGCCGAACTGGTGAGCGAACAGTTCCAGCCGGTGGGCTTGGACGTCTGCAGCGACCAACTGCGAAGCCGCGACGGCTCCTCTGTTCAGCAGTCCTCGAACCAGGGCTTCGCCCATATTGCCTGCACCGATGACGGCGATGGTCTTGTCTCTCAGCGGCATGGTGGTGTCTCCTGAGCCGGATCGTCCGGAATCGTACTTCAGGTGATGAGTTCTGCCCGAGTTGCGTGGATAGTACAGATGATAGCACATGCTGAGCGAGTGGGGCGAAGCGAAGAATCGCCCCGCGCGTTCGTGGAGACCCTTTGCTGATGCTCTAGGTGGCAACCGATGGTGGATCCTTCGTGCCGGCCAAGGAAGGGGGGAGACTCCTCCCAAACGGGGATACTGGCTGATCGTGCAGGATCAAGGTCTTGTGGTTGCTGATCGGGATGCCCTGGAGCTTCCGTACGGCGAAGATCCGATCGGTTTCGATGGAAGACTTTCGGACCTCTTGTGGCTGGTTACCTGGCGGGAGATCCCTTGCTGGATCACGAATTTGCCTCGTGAAGCCACGGTTCCGCCCGGTTTTCGGAGCGAGACCCTCGTTCCCGACTGTTGGCCTGGCATCCGTCCCCAAGAGAGTGGTGTGTCAAAGAGGTGCTTGGGCATCTGATCGAGGCGGATGAGCGGGGCTTTGCCGGGCGCATACGGGCCGTCCTGGCGCATGAAGATCCCACCTTTGAGGGCTGGGATCCAAATGATGTGGCGCGGGGGCGCATCCCCGGCTCAGCTGTCGCGATCTGAGGGAGGTTCCAGGAAAACAACAAGGCCCTGGTCACTAAACGACCAGGGCTTGCTTTCATTGGAGGCGGGCTCGAGGGGATTCGAAGCATAGCCTGGATAGCGGGATTTCCCTGGAGATGCCGGTCACTGGGAACGGCGTCCGACGGCGGCGGCCATCCATTGATGGCCCTACATCGATGCAGCCTGGTGCCATTCGGCTTGACTGATCTCGGCTTCCCTCAGGATGCGGACAAGGAGGGCGACTCCGACATCGCCCCTGTGAGGGTTAGGAAGGGTGAGGCGGATCGTTCCCCTGATCATGAACTGGTGGCGGGTGCCGGAGTAGGGGCCATCGAACCCGAGAGCGTGGAGCCTGCGGACCAGCTCCCCACGGGAAACAGGGCGTAGCGGAGGCACCTACGCCACGTCCTTCCTGACGGCCAGGTCCATCCCATCGATCACCGGAATCGGAAGCTGCTTCTCGAAGCTGAGGACCAGCCACTCCTCCAGCACCTCCTGCAGCTCCCGGACGCACTCCTCACGGGTGTCGGCGTTGGCATACACGCCCTGGAATCCGGGGATCTCCCCATACCAGGAGCCGTCCTCCAGTTGCTCGAAGCGAGCCCTGGCCATGGCGGCGCGGACGTATTGGGTGATCACGGCGCTTACCTCCTTGCTCTGTCCTTCAGGCGGTCGCGCCAATATCGACTTCCGAGGTGGCGACCAGGCTGGTGGTTGGTCATCGATCACACGTTCACGGTGACCCACGTGACCAGGGCACCTTCGTCGTCTCGCGGGGCAGGCTGACCGGAAGCCAACAGGCCGGCGATGTGGTGTTGGATCGCGTCCTTGACGCTGCTGATCGACTCTTCGACGGTCTGCCCGCGAGCGGAGATGCCGGGGAGAGATGGCACAGTCGCGGTGTACCCCTTGGCTGCCTCGCCTGAGATGAAGATCACGTAGAAGTAGCTCTTCATTGCATGTCTTCCCCTGAACCGTGCTTAGCGAGTCCTCGAATACGCCGGTTGCCTAGTCCCTGTAGGCTCGGCTGCGGTGGAGCACCCTCAGCACCTCCATGGTGCCGGTGCCGTGTAGGAACTGAAAGCGCACCCGCCAATCCCCAACCCTGAGCCGCAGCTCGTCTCCCTCACCGGTGAGCTTCTTCACGTCCCCCTGGCCCGCGTCAGCCAGCCTCAGGACGGCCGTGACTATCCTCTTGGCCATCTGACGGTCCAGCCGGCGTAGATCCTCCCTGGCCCTGTCGGCCCAGACGACTTCCCAGCTCACAGACCGAACTCTCGGCGCACATCCTCCGACGACACGACCCTGCCCGCGGCCAGATCCTCCTTCGCCTCCTGCACGGCGATGCGCTCCTCCTCGGTCTCGGGCTCGTCATCCAACGGAGCGTTCAGCAGGGTGCGCAGCACCGGATCGGTGGCCACCTCCGCCAGATAGCGCAGGTAGCTGCGGACAGCGGGCAGCTCGCTCTCCGGCAGCCGGTCGATCAATTCGTGCAGTTCCTCTCGTGCGATCATAGCCTTCACCCCCGTGACTCTTTTCAGCGCTGCCCTGACCATCACCATCCGATGCAGAATCAGCACTTTTCAGGGCATGAGGACGCGGCGGCCGGGGCTTCTGCTCCAGCGCCCACTCCAGCAGCCAGATGATGGCCGACGTGCGCGTGGGGAAGCGGTGCTCGAAGCGGAAGTCCTCGATCCGATCGAGTAAGTCGGGCTCGACGACAAAGTTGACATTCGGCTTCTGGCTTGGCATCTGCAGCTCCTCCAAGAGGAGTATATCTTGCCACCTACCCATTGACAAGAAGATGAACACATGCTAAGTTAGCATCCATCAGGAACAAAGAGCGCCGACGGCCGAGATAGTGGCTCGACCGCCGGCAGAGCGACACGAAAGGAGCTCGCATCGCATGTACAAGTATACCCGAACAAGGGGCAAGCCGAACCCCTACAGGGCGATCGACCCGCCGGCGGCACTGCTGCTGGACGTGGTCCGTCTCGTGGAGATGGCCACCCGCCGGATGCTGGAGGAGCACGAGCGCAGATATCACGGCGGACTCGGGCAACCGCTGGGGATCTCGGACGCGACTGCTGCTGGAGGTGCGAGCCATGGATCCGCTTGAAGAGATGTGGAACCGGCAAGAACCGAAGGACGAACCCCCGCTCGTCTTCCTGAACGCTATCGCCAAGCTGATCGAGAAGGAGGTCCACAGGCTGCTCGCCGAATACGAACGGCAGCGGCTGGAGTCGGCGCCATCTGTCCCGGCCGCCGCCCCCACGGCGATCCCGACGCCGCGGCCCACCCCGAACTTCGACGACCCTACCATCCAGGTCGACCTGCAGGACCCTGTGGTCCAGTTCATCGCTGCGGTCGTTGACCAGGTGGAGGGTGAACCTTGGTACGGCCGTTACTACATGTTCAGCAGCTGGATCAACCCCGCCGCCCACTCCACTAACCTCTGTGGGCCTAACAAGGGGGCTGTGACCAGAATCCACAGGCAATACAACTGGCACTACAAGACCCTCTTCGAGGTGGCTCGACGGGTCTACGAGCAGGCCATCGCCCACGGTGGCCCTCCTCCAGTCCAGAGACCGGTGCCTCCCCTGATCCAGCTCGCTCGGCAGACGGAGCGGGTTGACCGGGGGTTCTTGCGCCGCAACCTGGACCAGGAGCATCACCTCAACTGAGGGCCTTCCTCACCAGATGGCATTAGGCAGCAGTGGGACCGGCTCGGTTGAGCCGGTCCCACTTCATTACGCGCGGAATGCCCCCGGGCGAAGGCAACCCGGGGGCAAGCTGCACGGGAGGCGCGCGCAGCGGCTAGGTAGTCGGTGCGGGGGTTGGCGGCAGCGGTGGAGCCGCCTGGGGCGTGCCGTCCGACGTCGGGCCCGCTGGTGTCGAAGGTGGCGAGGCCGGGTTGTTGTTGGCCGAGACGGCAGCGGTGGCGACCGCCTTGACGAGCGCCTGGGTGACCTGCCCTATCCCGTCGGTGAGGCTGTTTCCGATGGAGTCTACCGCTGTTTGGGGGAGCTTCACCGAACCGCTCTTGCTCAGCGCGTCGGGTAGATTGATGCCAAACGATTCCAGCGACGCGATAACGTGGCCGGCCAGCGCTGTGATGATCAGTCCCCAGACGACGGTGACGGCGGGCTGAAACTCGGGCATCGCGGCTGCCAGCATCTGAACCGCGACGTA
>DAHXJB010000347.1:0-19208 GCA_027372455.1 Chloroflexota bacterium
CTGGGCTGAGACCAAGCCGTCTCGTTCCGCCGGCGGTCCCAGCCCGCTTCAGCGGGCTTCGTTTTCTCAGCCCGCTGCTCTAGCGGCGGGTAAAGGTGCAGCAAACTTGGCGGACGGGCCACTTAGCGGATCGACCACCTAGTGAATGTGCCGCGCGACCGCGTCCAACAGGGCGTCCAGTTCAAACGGTTTGCCTATCCAGCCGGAGGCCCCGATCGCATCGGCTCGTCTCTTCGCATCATCGGCGGCCGTGACCACTAGGATCGGAACGTTGAAGCCGTACAAAGCTCGGAACTCTCGGGCAAACCCCCAGCCATCCAGCACCGGCATTTTCATGTCCAGCAGGATCAGGGAGGGCATCGTCTCTTGCACCGCCTGCAAGCCCTCGCGCCCATCGCAGGCCGTCCTCACACTGTATCCTTCTGTCTCCAGGAAATAGACCACCAGGTTTCTGAGATCTCGGTCATCGTCGACGACCAGAACGGTCCGCGATCCATCTGCAGATGTGCCCGGCTTCGAGCCAGAGACCGAAGCAGATATCCGCGCTCTATCGACACTCACCTTTGAACCACATCCTTCCCCCATTCTGGAAGAAAAGAGGCATGAGGTGGTCGGCCCGTTGCCATTGTGGAAAATGATCAAGAGCTTGGCCGAGCGACCACTGTTTCCGACCCGGCTGTCCGTCGCGATCAGATAGTGCCCTCGCGGGCGCGGCGTCGGCCGATAAGGGTCCGCGGACAGCGACAGGGACGTGCCACAGGATACTAGCTAGCGGTCTCTCTGTCCAACGAAGGCGGTTCACCTGCTGGCTAATAATCCCGTCACCGGGTCTACCTCCTGCTGAAGGGGGGAACAGGTATGGAATTCTACCCCTGGCACGTCAGTTGCTTGCATCCTCTTGATCTGCCCGAACCGGGGCCAGTTGAGGACAGGAGTAATGCCCACCATTGCGGCCGTCGCGGACATCCATTGCCATGAGCACATGAGGGGGCAACTGGCCGAGGTGTTCCGCGACCTGAACGATCGGGCCGGGGCCCTGGTTCTGGCAGGCGACCTCACCGCCAGTGGCCAGCTGATCGAGGCCAAAGAACTGCTTCGAGAGCTGAGGACCGTCAGCGTCCCTACCATCGCCGTTCTAGGAAACCACGACTACGAGCACCAGCAGCAGGATCAGATCTTCGATCTCCTGAAGTCCAGCGGCCTGTATGTGCTGGATGGCGATGCCGTCGAACTGAACGTCGGAGGGGAGAAGATCGGCTTCGCGGGTACGAAGGGCTTTGCGGGGGGATTCGGGCGATATCTGCTGACCGGTTTTGGGGAGCAGGCAATCAAAGACTTCGTGCTGGAGGGCATAGTGGAAGTGGAGAAGCTGGAGCGTGCGATCTCCCAGCTCCACACCGATCGTCGAGTGGTGGTCCTCCACTATGCCCCGATTCGCGATACCCTGACGGGCGAGCCACTGGAGCTGTACCCCTTCCTGGGCAACTCGGAGCTCGCCAGGCCGATCGACAACTTCGGTGCGGACGTCGTGTTTCACGGCCACAGCCACTACGGGTCGGTCTTCGGCCATACCAAGGCCGGCGTCCCGGTCTTCAATGTAGCTCAGACCCTGGTGGTCACCTACCATCTGTACGAGTTGCCAGGTGCCCGAGTCTCCCTTGAGGCGTTAAATGAGTAGCGAGCGCCCTACCTCGAGAAGCTGGATCTTCGTCCGAGTGCTGCGACAGGTAGTTGACCTGCTGAAGGCAGCCAATATCCCATTTCTCATAGCCGGTGGTCTGGCTGCCAAGACCTACGGGAAGCGACGAACAACCCACGACATCGATCTGTTCGTAAGGCCGGCCGACGCCCGACGCGCATTGGACGTCCTGTCTCAAGCTGGCTTCGAAACCGAGGTAACATTCCCCGAGTGGCTGTACAAGGCCTTCAAGCACGACGTGATGATCGACATCATTTTCAGATCCGAGGGGAACATCACCGTCGACGACGAGATCCTTCACAGGGCCAGGTCGATGGAGTATCGGGGAAGGACCCTCCCCGTGGTGCCGCCGGAGGTCCTGATGTTGATGAAGGTCTTCGCCTTGCGCGACACTCATGCAGCCAATACCCACTGGCGGCACTGGCGCGATGCCATTTCGGTGATGCGCAACGTGCCTCTGGACTGGGAGTTCCTATATCGCAAAGCCCTGCGCCTCGGGCCACGGACGGTGCTCGGTTTCCTCCTTCTGGCAGAGGTCGAGGGAGTACAAGCCGACCACGAGACCGTGGCGAAGCTGTCCCAGGTAGTCGGAGCTGATGCCTCCAGCCGGCAGTCCGCCCGCAAGACCAGCTGGGTGGCCTGAGTTTCTCCTCACCCCCAATCCGGGCTCATCGCGGTTCTGCATGATGTCTCGGCCGTTCACGGCCGAGGCTGTTTCACACTTTGTCGCGACGAGCCCCACTCCCTCCGCCCCTGGTTGCATCCATACCGCGGAGCAGCTACTCTGTGAGCGACAGAATTGTCGTCCCCACATCCCGAGGAGAGGTGCCGGTCCCTATGGTTGCTCTGGTGACAACCCTTCACGATCCGGAAGGCCGAATGGTGGAAGCCACACGGCGACGATGGGCTGCCTTGAGCGAGCTGTACGAGGCTATAGCGGTGGTGCCTACCTCCACCACCTCACCACTGTTGCTGAAACTGCTCAACGGGGCGATCGTGCAGCCACTGGAGGCCAGCAACGGCAGCATTGGTATCGGGCGCCGCCACGCGCGCCGACTCGGCTTGGAGACCAGCGCGAAGCAGCTGCACTACTGCGACTTCGACCGAATCCTCCACTGGATTGGGTGCTACCCCGAGGAACTGCTCTCGGTGGTTGGGTCCATCCCCCAGTACGACTACCTGATCCTGGGCCGGACCGAAAGGGCCTTCGCCACCCATCCCCGGGTCCAGCGCGATACGGAGACCATCACCAACCACGCCTTCTCTCTCTGGTTTGGCCAGCAGGTGGACGTTAGCGCTGGCTCCTGCGGAGTCTCCAGCCGGGGTGCAAGGCTGCTCTTGGCCAGCTCCACGGCCCCGACCAACGCCACCGACGCGGAGTGGCCGGCCCTTGTCAGGCTGATGGAAGGGGGCACAACAGTGGGCTTTGTCGAGACAGAAGGGCTGGAGTTCGAGACCCCGGATTACTTCCAGGACGAGATCGCCCGGGCTTGCTCCCTTGAGGCCTGGCTGGAGGAGAGATCGAGACCGCTCGGCTCATGGATCGCCAGAACTCGCCTTACATTGGAGTCGCTGGAAGCAACTCTCAAACTGATCGAGACGGCCGGATAGCCGTACGGCGGGGGGATGAACCCCGTGCTACGTCTGCGGCTTAAGGAACGGCGCACTTTAGCCAGCCAGGATCAGCTCCGCCCCTGGTCTCCGGATGCTTCCTCGGCGTCAATCGGCAGCACTATTGTAAAGGCAGCCCCATTAGCCGGTTGGCTCACCACTTCGATTCGGCCACCGTGGGCTTCAACCAGCCCCTTTGCGATGGATAAGCCGAAGCCGAGCCTGCCAGGCCGCCCCTCGCTGAACCTGTTGAAGCGATCGAACAGTTTGCGCATCTCTTGCTCAGATATCCCGGGCCCTTCGTCCCTCACCAGAAGAAGACACTCATCACCCCGCACCGACCCTCCCAGGATCACCTTCTTCCCTTCCGGTGTGTGCCGAATCGCGTTCTCCACCAGATTACCCAGAGCCTGCGCCAGCCGCTCGCCGTCGGCCCGCAGTGCCGGCAGTTCGGCCCCCGTCTCAAGCTCGACGGTAACGCCCACCTGTGCTGCCTCCGCGGTAAACTCCGCGGCAATCGATCGTAGAAGAGCGGTCGGACTGAGCTTGGTCCGATGTAGCTGCAGCCGGCCAGCCTCCAGCCTTGCCGTTTGCAACAGATCGTCGGCCATTCGATGTAAGCGTAGACTGTGGCTGGCCAGACCATCCAACAACAGCGGTCGCAGAGTCGGATCGTCGATAGCCCCCCGCTGAAGCGCCTCCGTCGCCATGCCGACACCTGTGATCGAGGAGTGGAGATCGTGGGCCACGTCACCCAGCAGCTGCTGGCGCGCCCATTCCATTTCCTTCAGTCGCTCGGCCAGCGCATCGAAGGCCCTTCCGGCCTCCCGAATCTCGTCGTTGCCGCTGGGATTCACCCGATAGTCCAGCCGCCCCGCACTGACTGCCCGCGCGGCAGCGGCCAACCTGCGGGCGGGCGCGCTGAGACTCTGCGCCAGCACTATCGACAGCAGCAGACTCACGCTCCCCGCGATAGTCAGGCCGATCAGTATGGTGGTCGTCAACTCCCAGAGTTGGCTATATAGATCTCCCATCTGATGGCTGAGGCGGATCGATCCCACCGTCTTGCCATTCCACTTGATTGGAGCCGACATCGAGACCACGTCGGACGTCGGATGATTGACCCCGGGGGAAACCGTCTCGATTCGCTCCTGCAAGGCCATGCCTAGCCCGTGGGCGATGCCAGGCTGTCCCACCAATCCGGACTCCTCCGGCTCGGTGGAACCAACGATCGTTCCGGAGTTGTCAGCCACCAGAACACGAACGGTGACTCCACCTTCGATCTGCTCCAGGTAGGTTCGGACCGCATCTCGATTCCCGGAGGCCAAGTCGGGACCCAGCCGCTCCGACAGCAGGACCATCTCATCCCGCATTCCCGTCTGGATCACCTTGAGATAGAACCAGTCCACGCTCCTAAGCAGATAAAAGCCGAGCACCGACATGGCCAGCAGGACCAGCCCGAGGTGGCTGAGTACCAGCTTGGTTCGGAGACTGCTCAGCATCGATCACGACCCGTTCGAGGCAAATCGATAGCCCACGCCGCGAACCGTCTCTACCAGCTGTGGGCGATCGGGGTCAACCTCAATCTTGCGGCGCAGCTGTCGGACGAACACCTCAACCACGTTTTCGTCGCCGAACCACTCGGTTCCCCACACCGTATCCAGGATCTCCTGGCGGCTGAGTGCCCGCCCCGCGTTGGACATGAGCAACTGCAGCAGTTCGAACTCCCTGGGGGTCAGCGTGACGTCTCTGCCTCGAACCTCTACCCTGTGAGCTTCCACGTCCAGATAGATCTCGCCCACTCGATAGGTGGAAGTCACAGTCCTCACAGCGGTCATCTGACTGCGCCTCAGCAGGGCTCGCACCCGGGCAGCCAACTCCGCTATCCCCACCGGCTTCGTCACATACTCGTCCCCACCTGCATCCAGGGCAACTACCTTGTCGACCTCCTCCTGTCTAGCGGTGAGGAACATGATGGGGATGGAGAATTCTCGGCGCAAGCGGCGGCACACTTCCACCCCGTTCAGGTCAGGCAGTCCCACGTCCAGAACCACCAGTTGCGGATTTGTCTGCCTTGCCTCCTCTAGGGCACCGTGGCCGGTGCCGGCCTGAACCACACCATACCCCTCCTGTTGGAGAGCGTAGGCTATGGAGTTGCTGATAAGGGGATCATCGTCGACAACCAGTATGGTCTCCTGAGCAGTCACGGGTCACCTCCCCGCTACCCTCCGCCCGAGCTTGAGATAGAGGTAGTAATCTGGCGTTGCACAGCCTACCATCGGGCACCTTCAGGCACAAGAGGGGGCACTCGAACCCTCGAACGGGCTTTGGTTGTCTCCGTGTCGTCTTCAGGCCGCCCGTGTAGCAGCCACGCTGACTTGACCACAGCCGGCCGTCGACCGTAAAATTGTGCAGGTTTGCTCAATTTTGCTCAGAAATTCCGCTCTCAAGTCCCGCGAAGTCGGGGTGGGCACTCGCCGGAGAGGCCCCGTTTCCGCGGGAGCAAGGGCCGAAGGGCAAGACGCTGTGACCACCAATGAAGATCCTTCTAGCAAGGGAAAGTGGCTCACCCTGGAGCAAGCGAGCGACCTGCTCGGGGTCCATCCTTCCACGTTGCGACGCTGGGCCGACGAGGGAGCCCTGGACGCTTTCCTCACACCGGGTGGTCATCGCCGATTCCGGCTCGTGGACCTTGAGCAGTTCGAGCAGCACCACCACAAGGGACGCTGCCCCGTATCCCCTCATCGTGGTCTCGTCGACCATGCGATCGCTCACACCAGACTCGACATCCCCCGCCAACAGTGGGTCACGGCCTACGGCGAAGCGGAACGTGAAACCCAACGCTACCTCGGGCGGAGGCTGATGGGGCTCACCCTCCAGTATCTGGCCCGAACCGATGACAGCGAAGAACTGCTGTCGGAAGCGAGGGAGATCGGCACCCTGCATGCCAGCAACGCCCTCCATCGGGGCCAAACCCTGGTGGATCTGCTGCAAGCCATCAGCTTTTTCAGAACCACCCTGGTGGAGGTCGCCCTTCTCGAGCAGCCCCAGGCCACGCAGGCTCAGCGCGAGACCAGCGTGAGAATGCTGCGCCGGATAGAGAAGCTGCTGGGAGAGGTCCAGGCCGGGGTTGTGGAACTCTATCTCAAAGGGGAGGGCACACAAGGCGCGCTCAAATAGCCGCCCGTGTCAGCATCGCATGCATGTAGCTATCATCGGCGGAGGCATCGCCGGGCTCGCGGCGGCATACTACCTCCGGGAAGGTGCCAGCAACTCGGGCCTGTCCATTGAATGCACCCTCATCGAGAGCGACTCCCGCCTGGGTGGAAAGATCTCGACCTATCGGAAGGATGGCTTCGTCGTCGAGGCCGGTCCTGATTCGTTCCTGACGCAGAAGCCCTGGGGCGTGGAGCTGTGCCGGAGATTGGGCATCGAGGACCGTCTCATCGGCACCAACGAGGCCAGCCGCAAGGTGTACATACTATGGAAGGGGAAGCTACGAGAACTCCCGGATGGGGTGCTGTTGATAGTACCTACTCGCCTCGCTCCATTCGCCCTCTCCACCCTCATCTCCCCTCTGGGCAAGCTCCGCATGGGCTTGGACCTGGTCATCCCTCCTCGCAGAGAGCGCTCCGACGAGAGTGTGGCTGACTTCGTCCGTCGTCGATTGGGGAGCGAGGCCCTGGACAAGATCGCCGAACCGCTGATGGGCGGGATTCACACGTCCGACCCCGAACGGCAGAGCCTGCAGGCCAGCTTCCCTCGCTTCGTGGACCTCGAGCGGAAGCATGGCAGCCTGATGAAGGGGATGATCGCCGGACGTCGCGCACATCGCCCCAGCAATGGAAAGGCGCTCCCAGCCTTCATGACCTTGAGGGGAGGGCTGGAGGAGATGGTTTCTGCCGTGGCAGGCCATCTGGGAGAGACCCGCGTCATTCTCGGACGCAGCGTCGTCCGCATGGATAGAGAGGGTACGGGCAGCTACCACCTTTCCCTCGACGATGGGGGACAACTGCGGGCCGGCGCTGTGGTGCTCGCGACACCCGCGAGGGTGAGCTCCCAACTGGTGGCGAGCTTCGATTCGGAGCTTTCCGACCGCCTGAGCTCCATCCGCTACGTTTCAACGGCGACGGTATCCTTTGGCTATCGCAAGGAGACCGTGTCAGACCCCCTGAGGGGATTTGGCTTCGTGATCCCTGGCAAGGAGGGACGCCGCATCACCGGATGCACCTGGACCTCCACCAAGTTCGATGACCGTGCCCCAGCCGGCTCCGCCCTGATTCGCTGTTTCCTGGGCAGCGCAACCAACGAGAAGCCCGCCCTGCTCCAGGAGGGGGAGATGGTTGGCATCGCCAGAGAGGAGCTCCGGTCGATAATGGGGCTCGATAGCGAGCCTGTCCTCACCCACGTGCACCGCTGGCGGGACAGCCATCCCCAATATGACGTTGGTCATCTGGATCTGTTGGCGGATATCGACAGGATGTGTGCTAGTCATCCAGGGCTCTATCTGGCGGGCAGTTCCTACCGAGGGGTGGGGATCCCCGATTGCATACACAGCGGGCAGTTAGCCGCGGAGGCCATCCTGAAGCAAGTGCCGTCACACTGAGAGTGGGACGAGTCTATTTGGGACTGGCCAGCGCGATGCGCGCTCCCAGTGCCATGAAGACGCCGCCAGTAAACCACTGCTGAGCTCGCGAGAAACCGGAACTTCTGGATATCCTCTCCCCCACGGCCCCGGACCCGAGCGCAACCCCTGTGTTCACCAGGGTGCCCGAGGTGTTGAAGATGCCCCCCAGCAAGAGGAACTGCAGTACCACGGAGCCTCGGGAGGGATCCACAAACTGGGGGATAAAGGCCAGGAAGAAGAGTGCCACCTTGGGGTTCAGGGCAGCGGTGGCCACTCCCTGGCGAAAAACCCTGCCGTACTTTTCCTGGGGCAGCCGTTGACTCGGAATAGAGGCCCCCTTGCCCCTGATCGTCTTGAAGCCGAGGTAGAGCAGGTAGGCGGCCCCGGCGTATCGGACCACGTCGTAGGCCAGAGCCGATGACATCAGCAGAGCCGAAAGGCCGAGAGCCGCGGCCAGGGTGTGGACCATGCCACCGACCCCGATGGCCAGGGCTGAAACGACGCCTGCCCTTTGCCCTCGACCGACCCCGTTGGCGATCACGTACAGCATGTCGGGCCCGGGGGTGAAGTTCAGCATCAGGGTCGCGGCGAGAAAGACCAACAAGCTCTGAATGTCCGGCAGCATCTCAATCCTCAGTTTTCCTGAGCCACCAGTATACGCTATCCTTGTCTTCGGCGCCCTCCCGTGTGAAACGAGATGCAGACCACAAGGATTGGTGCGACCTTCGGCTGAACTCCGATCAGCTCACACGGCTGGCGGAGGAAGCGTAGCCACAAGAGACCGAGATCGCCAGCAAGCTCATCGTGGAGGAAATCTAGGCACTCCAGACCTTTTCGATGCTTGCAAGTAGTGTTAGACTACACGCGCACTCGGTTTAGCCTCCCGCAGCCGGGTGTTGGTCCTTTTCGATCCCTCCACAGCCGTTGGTCCGTATGTTCCCGCCCACATCGCCGCTCGGCTGACCTCCGAGCAGTGTCGACGGATTGTATCTGGAAGAGATGAGGGAGATGGAGTGAGCGACAACAAGTGGGCTGCAGTGAACCGTGCGCAAGAAGCCGACCGGCGCAGCAACCCTCGGGGCCGGCGACTGAGCGATGTCCTGGCACCACTGTCGGCAATAGCGAACATCGGCTGCCAGCGAGCGGGACGAGGCCTATCCGAGATGACCGGGACCCCCACCGAGGCCAAGGCGGCTCAGGTGCGGCGGGTACCGATGGGCTCGGTTCCCGATCTGGTGGGAGGACCGGAGGCAGTTGTCACGGCGGCCTACCTGAGAATAGAGGGCGACGTGCGGGGCCACATGCTGCTGATGCTCCCTCTACAGGATGGTGCCAGCCTCGCCTCCATGCTGCTCGGCGAGCCGGTAGAGCCTCTCCTGGATCTGTCAGAGATGGCACGCTCAGCCCTGGGCGAAGCAGGCAACATCATCGGCTCATTCTTTATCGGGGCGCTCGCCGATGCAACCAGGCTGGAGTTGTCGCCGTCGCCACCCGCGGTCATGGTGGACATGAGCGGCGCTGTGCTGGACGTCGTTCTGGCCGATCTGGCGGAGGAGAGCGAAGATGTGCTGGTCATCGACACCGTCTTCACGCAAAGCCGGCATCAGGTGAAGGCTGTGTTCCTGGTCCTGCCTCGACAGAGCTACTTCGCTACCATCCTCGAAAGACTGCCCAAGTAGGATGGGATCGGCGCGGTACGCCCCCGGCGCCATGGCCTGCTCGACCGGAGCCATCTCTACTACCGTGCGGACCTTCTGGCCATTCGGGAGGTCAATTCACCCAGCCTCCCGGTGAGTGAAGGCTGCTGATGTAGCAGCCGAAGGCGAACTGTAACCGTCGTCCCCGACCCCAACGCGCTGTCCACCGCCAACTGGCCGGCGTGGGCCTCCACAATCGCCTTCGCTATGGACAGACCAAGCCCCGCGCCCCCTTGAGCCCGTGATCTTGTCTTGTCAGCCCTGTAGAAGCGATCGAAGATCCTGGGAAGATGCTCGGGCGCTATTCCCTCTCCGTTGTCGGAAACGGCGATCAAGGCATCGTGTCCATGGCGCTTTGCCACCACCGAGATGATGCCCCCTTTCGGGGTGTGCTTAAGACCGTTGTCCAGCAGGATCAGCAGCAGCTGCTGAAGTCGATCGGGGTCGCCCTCGATGAGGAGCGGCTCCTCCTGACTCTCACAGCCTAGAGAGACTCCACGTTCCTGGGCCAAGGGCGTCATTCGTCGAACCACATCGGCCGCCAAGCCGGCGACATCGATCTCCCCAACCGCCAGGCTATCCCGAGTCAGATCGGAGCGTGCGAGGGCGAGAAGATCGGCCGACAACCGCTCCATCCGGCCGATCTCATACCGAAGATCGTCGAACAGCTCCCCGTTGGCCTCCAGCGGGTCCGACCGGTGGCGGTTCAGGAGATCTGCCGCGGCTCGCATCACCGTCAGCGGTGTCCTAAGCTCATGGGATGCATCGCCAACGAACTCGGACTGCCGGCGAAAGGTCTGCTGAATAGGAACCAGAGCCCGACCCGCCAAGAACCAGGCCCCGCCCAGAGAAAGCAACAGCCCCCCCAGACCGGCGATCAGAAGAACAGTTAGTAGCCGCTCAAGTGCATGCTGCTCGGGTGCCAGGCTCTCACCCACCACGAAGACCACGGGCAGGGAGTGCCTCAGCAGCACCGGACGAACGAAGAGACGCGTGGGCTCACCCGCCACAACGCTGGTCTCGAAGTAGGGGTTGCCGCCGACCCGCGCACCGAGGCTCAGGCCGCTGGTATCGACCTGCTGAGGATTGTCGAGTAGCTTCCCGTCTGGGCCAAGAACCAGAAAGAAGAGGCTGCCGCTGTAGCCCTGGAGGCCCAGGCCCGGATGCTCGCTCGCCTCCTCCAGCGTCGACAGCAGACCGTCGCTGCGGCTGGACAGGTTTCTGTCGATCTCAGCCGTGAGACTACCGGCCAGGCTGGCATACACCACCACTCCCACCATGGCGAGGATCAGCACCAGGACCAGCACAGTCCAGCCCACCAACCGCCACCGAATCCGGTTGAACATTCCCTACTCCGCGATCATGTAGCCCACGCCTCGCACAGTCCGAATGAGCGGGCGTGGGAACCCTCGATCCACCTTGTCACGCAGGTAGTGGACATAGATCTCCACGACGTTGGAGGTGGTCTCGGAGTCGTAACCCCACACGTGATCGGTAATCTGGTCCTTCGTCAACACACGCCCCGCGTGGCGCATCAAGTAAACCAGCAGCGCGAACTCTTTGGCCGTCAGCTCTATGGTCCGCTCCCCCCGCTGGGCGATGTGTCGAGCCAGGTCAAGACGCAGATCGCCGACCCGCAGGGCATCCTCCTCACCATCCTGGGATCGCCTGCTCAACGCCCGGATGCGAGCGAGCAACTCCTCCAGCGCAAACGGTTTGACGAGGTAGTCGTCGGCGCCCGCGTCCAATCCTCGCACCCGATCGGACACGGCATCCAGTGCCGTCAACATCAGCACAGGGGTCCTGACCCGTTCCTTGCGCAGGGTTCGACACACCTCGACCCCGTCAATTTCCGGCAGCAGCAGATCTAGCAGGATGAGATCGTACTGCTCGGTCTGGGCAAGAGCCAGCCCTTGCGACCCATCCCGCGCCAGATCGACCTTGTAGCCTGACTCGCGCAGCGCTCTCTCCACCACCCGAGCCACTCTAGGATCGTCCTCCACCAACAGCAGCTTCAACCGAGTCTCACCTCACCCCAGCATTTTGGCGCTCTCGGCTTGGAGATCGCTTGGAGAATCCACCCCACATTCCAAGCAGTTTTCAAGGTTTGTCTCATAGAATCTCGACTGTAGGTAATCGTATCAATTGACTTGCTACAGTAGCAAGGAGTCATAGATGGCAAGAGTTAACAGAGACAACAGCCCAGCCCGCTGGGCGGTGGCCCTCGTGGCTGGCCTGGCATCCGTTGCGTTCTGGGCCGGCATCATCAACGGCCCTCAACCTGCTCAGGCTAACAATAGCTCGACACAGAGCGCATAGACAGCACCCCCCCAGCTTCCGAGTCAGTTCGACCAGCCGCGCAGCTCTTCTGGCTTCTTCCAGGCGCCGGTCGCCGCGCCCATGCCGCGCCTGCGGACTCGCGGATCGTGAAATGGGGATTGAGACCACCATGCGAGAGTTCAAACGAAAGTTCAGAGCGATGAACACCGACGTGGTGGCAGTCGTCGCCTCCGAGCGGAAACGACGGCGGGAAGCAGAAAGGGCCCTGGACGGCGGCGCACGATTCACTACCTGAGCTTCGTCGCATACGTTCTCGCTCTGTTCCACGGCATATTTAGGGACCAACCCCCACCGGATGTGACGGTTACCCCACGATTCCAAATGGCGCCGGCCGGGAGGCCTCCAAGTCGCCGCAGCCTGACTAACAACCGCACTCGTTGCGGAACGCAACCTGCGACCATGGCCTCCCAAGGGAGGCCCAACACGAAGATGTGGAAGCGCTTGCTCAAACCAAGGATCGTGATACCGGTGCTGCTGAGCGCCGCTCTTCTTGCTTTTGTCTTCAGCCTCTCCAACATCTCGCTTGTCATGGACCGCATCACCCGGTTGTCGCTAACAACCATGGCCATTACGTTCGCCCTGGCAATAGGCTACCTTGTGGTGAAATGGGTGCAATTCCATCGCTATTTAATGAAAGAGGGGATCAGTGCCACCTGGCGACAGTCGGTGCTGTCCTATGCTGTGGGGGAGATGACCCTGCCGATCCCGGCGGGCATATATGCCCAGAACTACGTTCTGCGCAGCACAGCTTGCGCCGATTTTTCTCGCTCCTCGGCTGCAACCACTGCGATCCTGATTGTGGAGGCCATCGTCTCACTGCTTATCGTGGGGATCCTAGACATCCCCGCGTGGTGGTGGCTGCGGCCTGTTATCCTCGGGCTGCTCGGGCTAAGCGCGATCGTTGTTGCCCTCTTTCTCTGGGTCAGGCCACTCCGCGATCTGGCAGGTAACCTCTTGCAGGCCGGTCCTCTCCATAAAGTAGGGCCGGAGTTCATAGAGACCATCGAAGGGGTGCGCGATTTGTTCCATCCGAGGATCGCCGCCGTCGCGATGCCCATCGCCATCGTGTACTTGCTGGATCTGGTCGCCGGCTTCTTCGTGACGGCTCACGGTATTGGGATAAGCAGCCTGAACTTCCAGGAGGCGGTGACTATCTACCTCTTCGCGGTGGCCGTGGTGGAACTGGTACCGTTCTCCAGCAATCTAGGGTTCATAGAGGCGGGAGGAGTTGGCGCAGCCCAGGCCTGGGGATATAGCTTCAACGACGGGCTGGCGATGATGCTAGCCTTCCGACTGGTGTGGACGGGCTCGGTGTGGCTCCTCGGAGGGATCACGATTCTGCTGTTGCGCGGTGAACTTGGCGATCGGTGCGAGGACCCACGTGACTGCTAGTGCCCCGACACAGTGAAGGTGATGGGTACTGTCATGCTGAGCGGAGCGAAGCATCTCTCCACGCCAGGAGATCCTTCGCTATCGCTGTTCAGAAACTTCAAGTTTCTGTGCTTCGCACAGGGTTCCCGGAACCCTGGGATACTCAGGATGACAGGCTATCAGGATCAGCGTGTCAAGATAGTAGTAGCCGACCAAGGAGGACCTGATACGTAGGGTGGGGTCTTGTACCCCGCATCCGGTCCATCAACTGCCACCCGAAGGCCGTGTACTATCTCCCCGCGCGTTCAGGCGGCTTCCTCCCCGCCGCTCCCTGACACCTCTTTCCTCGAGGGTCGTGGCCCGAGTAGCTCCCCAATCTCCTGCTCGGTAAGAGTCTCCTTCTTCTTGAGATTCTCAACCAGCGTTGCCAACTCTTTTCGGTGGTCGCTGAGCGCCGTCCTGGCCCGCGAATGGGCTTCGTCGATCAGACGGCGGACTTCCCGATCCACCAGGGCGGCCGTCTCCTCGCTGTAGTTGCGCTGCTCCATCACGTCGGTGCCCATGTAGTCCACGATGCCAGCTGCACCTAAGTTCACCGTGCCAACCTTGTCACTCATGCCATACAGAGTCACCATCTTGCGGGCGGTCTCCGTAGCCAGGAGGAGATCGTTGCTTGCCCCGGTGCTGGTCTCGCCAAACACCAACTCCTCCGCTGCCAGCCCTCCCAGAGCCATCGCCAACATCTCAGCCATCTGCGACTTGGTGAAGAGGTGGCGGTCCTCCGTGGGAAGCAGCATGGTGTGGCCGCCCGACTGCCCTCTCGCTACGATGGTCACTTTATGAACTGGATCCAGGTGGGGCATACAATAGGCTGCTAGGGCATGGCCCGCCTCATGGTGAGCGGTGATGTTCTTCTCCTCCTCACTCAGCAGCCGCCCCTTGCGCTCGGGGCCGGCAATCACCCGGTCGATCGCTTCGTCCACGTCGTCCGTGCTGATCACGGTGCTATTCCGGCGAGCGGCCAGAATGGCCGCCTCGTTCAGCAGGTTCTCCAGATCGGCCCCCGAGAAGCCCGGGGTCTGCCGAGCCACCGTCTCCAGATTCACCTGAGGTGACAGCGGCTTCCCCCGCGCGTGCACCTTGAGGATCTCATCCCTGCCCCGCAGATCCGGTATATCCAGCGTCACCCTGCGGTCGAACCTCCCTGGCCTCAGCAGCGCCGAATCCAGGATGTCCGGCCGGTTCGTCGCGGCTATCACCACGATCCCGGAGTTCTGGTCGAAGCCGTCCATCTCCACCAGGATCTGGTTCAGGGTCTGCTCCCGCTCGTCGTTGCCACCCCCAAGCCCCCTTCCTCGCTGCCGGCCCACGGCGTCGATCTCATCTATGAAGATTATGCACGGGGAGTTCTTCTTTGCCTCGTCAAACAGATCTCGAACCCGAGAGGCGCCGACCCCCACGAACAGCTCCACGAACTCGGAAGCGCTGATGTGGAAGAAGGGAACGGAGGCCTCTCCAGCAACCGCCCTGGCCATCAGCGTCTTGCCGGTGCCCGGCGGGCCAACCAGCAGCACCCCTTTGGGGATACGTGCCCCGACGGCACTGAACCTCTGGGGCGACCTAAGGAACTCCACAACCTCCTGGAGCTCCTCCTTTGCCTCGTCCACCCCCGCAACATCCCTGAAGTGCACCCTCGGCTGGTCCGGGGTGATCCGGCGAGCTCGACTTCTGCCGAAGGAGAGAACGTTGGTATCACCCGGCTGGCCGCTGACTCGGCGCATGAAGAACAGCACAAGGATCACTCCCAGCAGCAGAACCAGCAACCAAATCAGAGAGCTGAACCAACTGGAGTCGGACTGACCTTGGGCTTGAAAGATGATCGGAGACAAAGGCACTACAGCGCTGCATAGCCCGCCCACGGGCCATACCCACCAGTTCCCCACCTGATCGATCACGTTGGTTTCCCCCTTCGGCAGCAGGCTCTTCCCATGCTGTGGCACCCAACCTCGCCAGGCTCGCTCTCGTCAGATTCGTAGGGCCTACTTGATGGGAAGGTGGCAGCCCCATCCCCATCGGCTCGCCTGGGGTCAAGCCGCGTTTCGGTTCTCCAGGTCACGCCGCATCTGCTCATATTGCTCCCGAGTTATCTCTCCCCTGGCATATCGCTCGTCCAGGATACGGCGGGCGCTGTCCAGGCCGAGTGGGGTCTCCCCCGGACCCCTTCCGGCCCCAGGCGGGCGCCTCCAGCGCGGCCAGGATAACAGGAGCCAGAGGCCTATTATGATCAGAACGGCCACTCCCACCCACCACCACCACCAACCGTCGTAGAACATCTGCCTCACCCCCTATGGGAGTCGCTTCAATCCGACCACCACGCCGGCAGGCCACCGCAAGCAGCAGGCAAAGAGCGTGCCCTCGAGCCATCTCCATTTCCATTTCCATTGAATCCGGCCGATAAGGTAAACTACGGAATACTGATGCCAAAGCTGGACGGATAGAGCTTCTCCATATGCCGCATCCCACCAATACCAGGGCCGTCACGGCGGCCGTCATGATGGCCACCTTTCTGACAGCCCTGGATATAACCGTGGTCGGAACTGCTATGCCCACCATCATCGGCGCTCTGGGTGGGTTAGCCCTGTACAGCTGGGTCTTCTCGTCCTATCTGCTCACCTCAACCACCACCGTTCCCGTGTATGGCCGGCTGGCCGACATGTACGGGAGAAAGCCGGTCTTCATCTTCGGTGCCCTGCTATTCCTCGGCGGATCTGCTCTTTGCGGCGCCTCCACCAATATGGAGCAGTTGATCCTGTTTCGAGCAATCCAGGGGCTGGGCGCGGGCGCGGTGCTGCCGGTATCGATCACCGTCATCGGAGACATCTACTCGGTTCAGCAGCGAGCCCGCGTCCAGGGACTTCTCAGCGCGGTGTGGGGCATCTCGGCCATCGTCGGCCCGGCAGCCGGCGGGCTGATAGTCGACCACGTCGGCTGGCGATGGGTGTTTTATGTAAATCTCCCCTTCGGAATCCTGTCTATCCTGCTGTTCATCCTCTTCCTGCAGGAGAGGATCGCTCACCAGCGGAGAAGCATCGATTACCTGGGGGCAGTTACACTCACCGTCGCCGTGAGCCTCCTGATGGTGGGTCTTCTCGAGTTGGGAGAATCCGGCAACGGCCTCCCCGTTTCCTCGTTGGGCATGCTGATCGCGGCAGTGCTGCTGCTGGCTCTCTTTCTCTGGCATGAGACTCGCACAGCCGAACCTCTGCTGCCGATCACGCTGTTCTCCAACCGAGTGGTTTCTGTCTCCAACGGTGCCAATTTTCTGCTGGGCGCAACCCTCATGGGGTTTGACTCCTACGTGCCGCCCTTCGTCCAGGGAGTCCTAGGCGGAACGGCTGTCAGCGCAGGCGCAACCCTGGCTCCCATGTCGATCGGATGGCCAATCGGCAGCACACTCTCCGGCCGGTTGATCCTGCGCCATGGATACCGTCCGGTGGTGTTGCTGGGCACCGGATTGATCCTCGCGGGCTCTCTGCTGATGGTTGTCGTGGGGGGTGGGACGTCACAACCCTTCATCATGGCTGCCATGGTGGTAACAGGCCTGGGCATGGGTTTCGGAGCAACCTCCTTCCTCGTAGCCGTCCAGTCCTCAGTTGGATGGGGGGAGAGGGGCGTAGCCACGGCATCGGTCCAGTTCTTTAGAAGCATAGGCAGCGCCATTGGGGTTGCCATCATGGGAGCCATCATGAACGACGGCCTCAGCCAAGGACTTCGATCCGTCTATGGAGGCGGAAACAGTGCGGCCGCCGCGGTGTCTTCAGCCAGCGTTATCTTGGATCCCACCGCCCGGGCATCCCTACCCCCCGGGACCCTGGAAGCAATCAGAGTGGCCTTCGCCTCTTCGCTGCACTCCGTATTCTTATCCATAGCCGTGGTCTCGGCAATCGGGCTCGCACTAGCCTTTCTCTTCCCTCGAGTCAGGGCAGAGGTGCAGACCCAATCGAAGAGTTCGAAGTTTTAGCATTGACCTGTCACCGCGATAACACTTATTTTGCATTCATTTAACCGCTTCTTGGGTACTACAAGCTCAAAGGGTCCCATACTTACCTTTGTGGCCCGGTGGACAATTGAGCAGGCGACGTGACCAGGCGGCGCCGTTGGAACACCTCGAGTGCTGCAGCTAGGAAGGAGATCTGGTGATGAGAATCGGCGTCCCAGCCGGCCGGCCCATGGGCCATCCTGCCAACGCGATAGGCAAGTTGCCCGGCAGACAGCTCAGCCTGTTGCTGGTGGCACTGTTGCTCTCTGTTCTGGCCGGCTATTACGGCTACCAGCGCTATCTTGCCTCGACCCAGAGCGTCCCAGTAATTCAGACGATGCCCGCCAGGATGGGCTCCATAGTCACCACCGTCACCGCCACAGGCAATACCGTGGATTCCCGCCAAGCGAAGCTCAGCTTCGTCAGTTCTGGAAAGCTGGTGGAGCTAGATGTCAAGGTTGGCGACAGCGTCAAGGCCGGCCAGACCCTGGCCAAGGTAGATCCTCGGTCGTATCAGATCAAGGTCGAGGCCGCGCAGGCCGCCCTGGATAGCGCCAAGCTTCAACTCCAGCAGCTGAAGAATGGTGCCACACCGCAGGATCGGGCGGCCGCCCTGGCAGCATACAACGCCGCCGTGGCCAAGCTGAACGATACCGCCGCGGGCGCCACTCCCGCCAGCATGGCCGCCGCACAGGCCGCGGTGGATCAGGCCAAGGCGACCCTGAATGCCGCTCAGGTGAAGCTGGATCAACTGAAGAGCAACACCTACACCTCAGCCGACTGGGCGGCCGCCCAGGCCGCCGTCGACTCGGACACGGCTGCCCTGAAGGATGCGCAGTCCAAGCTCAGCACGTTGATGGCCGGTCCGAAAGCCGCGGATATCGCCCAAGCCCAGGCCAACGTGGATCAAGCGAAGGCCGCCATGGCGACAGCCGAAGACAAGTGGCAGATGGCCCAGAACGGGAACCTGGCTGGCTCCGGCGCCAGCAGCAACTCCGCGGCCGCCCAGGCCTACGATTCCGCTAAGGGCAACTACGAGTCCGCCGTCCAGAACCTGCAGCAGTTGATGGCCGGGCCTCAATCCTCCGACGTGGTCTCCGCGCAGGTCGCGGTGGATCAGGCCAAGGACAACCTGAACGCCGCGCAGGCCAAGCTGGATCTGATGAAGCAGGGCCCCGCGCCTGCCGACCTGGCGGCCGCTCAGTCCGCCGTGGAGCAGGCCCAGGCCAACCTGAACTCGGCTCAGGCCAACCTGACTCAACTGAAAGCCGGGCCCACCGCCAGCGACCTCGAAGCCGCCAAGAGTGGCGTCGCCAGCGCTCACGCGGACCTCGTGACCAAGACCGGCCCGCCCACCGAAACAGCCGCCGGTCTCGCCCAGGAGAGCATCGACCAGGCTCAGGCTTCGCTCGATCAGGCCAAGCTGGATCTGTCCAATACCACCCTTACCGCCCCATTTGATGGAGTGGTCGCAGCCGTCGGCCCCAACGTTGGCGAGCAGGTTGGTAGCGCCGCGGCGGTGACACTGGTGGATCCCAAGTCTGTTCGCATCGACGCCACCGTCGACGAGTCCGACGTCGCCAACATCGCCGTCGGCCAGCCGGCCACCATCACATTCGACGCCCTTCCCAACTACCAGGCAAACGGCAAGGTGATCGCCATCTCTCCTGCCGGCACCTCCACCCAAGGCGTCGTCAGCTACCTCGTCTCCGTGGCGGTCATTAACCCGGATCGTACTCTTCCGGACGGCATGAGCGCCACCGTCTCCATCGAAACCAGCCGCAAGGACAACGTCTTGCTGGTCCCCAACCGGGCCATCCATAC
>DAHXJB010000359.1:0-5326 GCA_027372455.1 Chloroflexota bacterium
CATCTTCTAGATTCTTGGACATGGCGGTTGCCATCCCGGTCGATAGGTTTCTCAGCACGGCTCGGCAAGTTGCATGCCCCAGCACTGTTGGAACGGGTCGTGCAACAACTTCTCTCCTTCGAGGAGGTAAGATGGATCACAACCACCATGGCGACCATCTGCATGGTGGCACGACCAGCGCCGGTCGAAGACTGCGCATGGCCTTCTTTCTCACCGCCATGATTCTTGGCGCGGAACTGGCGGGCGGCCTTCTCGCCAACAGTCTCGCCCTCCTCAGTGATGCGGGCCACGTCTTCACCGACCTGCTTTCTCTGGGACTCGCCTGGTTCGCCGCGGTCCAGGCGATGCGTCCTGCCACTCCTCGCCGAACCTACGGATTCCATCGGGTGGGTATACTGGCAGCCCTGGTCAACGCTCTGACCCTGCTGTCCATTTCGCTGGTGATCACCTTCGAGGCGATTCGGAGGCTCCAGTCTCCGGAACCGGTGAACGGCATTCTCATGGTGGCCGTGGCAACCGTGGGGCTCTTAACCAACCTGTACGTCGCCATTTCTCTCCATCAAGAGCCTGGGGAGAACCTTAACGTTCGGAGCGCCCTCCTTCACGTAATCGGAGACGCACTGGCTTCGGTAGCCGTGATCGTTGGAGCCATCATCATCCAGTTCACCGGAATCTACTTCGTGGATCCACTTCTAAGCGTGTTGATAGCGCTCATCATCGTGGGAGGGGCCTGGTCCATAGTACTGGAAACCATCAACATTCTGCTGGAGGGCACACCTTCCGGGATCAATCTGGACAAGCTGATCCAGGACATCAGGGAGACCACAGGGGTGATGGATGCCCACGACATTCACGTGTGGAGTCTGAGCTCCGGCATCCATGCCATGAGCGGCCACGTCGTTATCGAGGACCAGGCTCTCAGCGAGAGCGCGGCGATCCTGCGCGAACTCTCCGGAATGTTGGCAGAGAAGTATGGCATCGACCACGCGACCATTCAGTTCGAGCACCGCGAGTGCGGACTCGCCTGCACCCTGTTCCAGAATCGTCTCGAGTGATGAGGTCGGGATGGTCTGGCACAACCCGTGCTGAGAAACTTGGATCGATTACAAATCGATTGCGGCTGAGTCCATCACTGGAGTGGAGCGAGAAATGCGAAGCAGAACGACGACCATAGCGGGATGGATCGGCGGCGCTCTGGCGCTGGCCGTGGCGGCCCTGGCTCTGGCATCCCCCGGGATTCGTTACCGTCTGTCCGAGGGCACGCACACCCTATGGGAATCGCTCAGCCGGGGCTTGAGCGAGCTCCTGGTCGAGGTCCGAGGGGGCTATCGAAAGGACCTCGCGGCCCTGCGAGAGCTCAGTCCCACCATGGACACTGCCACCACCCAGTACGAGGCCTCCATGATTGTCTCCAAGGTAACCTCGGCCCTGGCCAGCGAGCCCAGGTTGAGGGGTCAAGACGTGGGCGTGCGGATCATAGGGGGCATCCTCCATCTGGAAGGTCAGGTCCAGTCTCCCGATGAGAAGGCCCTGGCCAGCGAGGTCGCCCGACGCTCCAGTGGGGCGGAGTTGGTGGCAAACGACCTGAAGGTGGTAACTGCGGCAGGATGAGGAACCTGGAACGGCTGGGCGGCACCTCCACCAGCGCGTCCTCTCGGTAGACAGCGGCGCGAGCAGCGCCGAGGGCCTGTCCGTCCACATCGGTGCCATACACCACAGACCCAACCGGAGATCTTCGGGCGACGGACAGACGACTTGCCATCATCACCATAGAAGCCGTGGTATCGCGAATCCCTTGTAACTCCCCGTCGGGCTGTGCTACACTTCGGCCCACGGGAAGCGTAAGTGGAAGCGAACCCGGCAATAGTGACAGGCGATGACTGGGACGAGTAGCCGGTCCCGCCGCTTTCAGAGAGCGAAGGCCGTGGGCTGAGAGCCTTCGCAGCGCGGATCGAGGAAAACCCCCCACGAGCCTGCCCCCGAAGGGAGCGATCCCTAGGGCGTCACGGTGGCCCCGTTATCGGCCGAAGGAGCGGTCCGGCGTCTGCCGGCCGGAATCTGGGTGGAACCACGAGAGCCCCTCGTCCCATGGCGAGGGGCTCTTTCTTAATTTGTCGACCGAGGAGGTGTAACAATGCCGGATCTGGAAACGATGCGCCACAGCGCGGCCCACGTCATGGCCGAGGCCGTCCAGCACCTGTTCCCCGACGCCAAGTTTGGGATAGGGCCGGCCATCGAGAACGGCTTCTATTACGACATCGACCTGCCCCGACCGCTGACTCCAGAGGACCTGGAAAAGATCGAGGCGGAGATGCGGAAGATCGTGCAGGAGAACCAGGGCTTCCAGCGGTCCGTGATGAGTCGCCAGGAGGCACGAGACTTCTTCGAGAAGCGCAACCAGCCCTACAAGGTGGTGATCATCGACGAACTGGAAGACGAGAGTCCTTCCATCTACCAGCAGGGCGACTTCATCGATCTCTGCCGGGGGCCTCACGTGGCCAGTTCCGCCGAGATCGGCGCCTTCAAACTGCTGAGCGTGGCCGGCGCCTACTGGCGGGGCGACGAGCACAAGCCGATGCTTCAGCGGATCTACGGGACGACCTTCCCAACGCAGCAGGAGTTGGACGACTTCCTGTGGCGGCAGGAGGAGGCGAATAAGCGGGACCACCGTCGCCTGGGCCAGGAGCTGGACCTGTTCAGCATCTCAGAGGATATCGGGCCGGGCCTGATCCTTTGGCACCCTAAAGGCGGACGAGTCCGGGTAGCCATCGAGGATTTCTGGCGCAAGTCCCACTACGAGGCCGGCTACGAGATCGTGTTCTCGCCTCACGTCGGGCGAGGCAACCTGTGGGAGACCAGTGGGCACCTGCAGAATTACGCCGACATCATGTACCCGTCCATGGACGTGGAGGGCGAGCGCTATTTCGTCAAGCCGATGAACTGCCCCTTCCACATCGAGATGTACAAGACTCAGATCCGCAGCTACAGGGATCTGCCGTTGCGCTGGGCCGAACTGGGCACCGTGTACCGATTCGAGAGAAGCGGCGTCCTCCACGGACTGCTGCGGGTTCGCGGCTTCACCCAGGACGACGCCCACATCTTCTGCCGCCCCGATCAGGTGGAGCAGGAGGTGGTAGCAGCCCTGGACCTGACCATGTACCTGCTGCGCTCCTTCGGGTTCCAGGATTTCGACGTCTACGTCTCCACACGGCCGGAGGACAAGTACGTCGGTGATCTCGCCGATTGGGAGAAGGCCACGGACGCCCTCAAGCAAGCCGTGACCAAGATGGGGCTCAGCTATCAGATCGACGAGGGTGGAGGAGCCTTCTACGGTCCCAAGATCGATATCAAGATCAAGGACGCCCTCGGGCGATCATGGCAGTGCACGACCGTGCAGTTCGACTTTAACGAACCGGAGCGCTTCCAGCTGGCCTTCATCGGAGAAGACGGCAAGGAGCACAGGCCCATCATGGTGCACCGCGCGCTGCTGGGCTCCCTGGAGCGCTTCTTCGCCATCCTGGTGGAGCACTACGCCGGCGCCTTCCCGATCTGGCTCGCTCCGGTTCAGGCCATGGTGATACCGATCGCGGATCGGCATCTGGAATATGCCAGGGAGGCCGCTCGGCGCTTCAAGGCCGCGGGGCTTCGGGTGGATGTGGACGGGCGTCGGGAGAATGTGAACTTCAAGATCCGCGAAGCACAGCTCCAGAAGATCCCCTACATGCTGGTGGTGGGCGACAGAGAGCTGGAATCGGGCATGGCGGCGGTCAGGTCGCGCTCAAAGGGGGATCTCGGACCCAGCCGCCTGGAGGAGATCCAGGCTATGATGCTCGAGCAAATCGCCAACAGAGAGTAGGGCTCGGACGCCACCGACCGTTGACAAGGCCCGCGGGGAACGCTATACTTTTTGTACAAGGGATGGATTCCCTGCGGGCCGACGACCAACGCCCTGCGCGCCTGGCTGTCGGCTTAATAGTATCCATACTATGACATGAAGAGGTGGCAGCATAACCAAGGATCTGCGCATAAACGACAAGATCCGCGTCCGCGAGGTGCGGCTCATCGGCGGCGAGGGTGAGCAGCTCGGCGTAATGCCAACGCAAGATGCCCTGCGGATCGCGGCTGAGCGAGGCCTGGACCTGGTCGAGGTTGCGCCCACGGCGGTTCCTCCCGTCTGCCGGCTGATGGATTACGGCAAGTACAAGTACGAGCAGACGAAGAAGGAGCGCGAGGCCAAGAAGAACCAGAAGATTGTGCTCCTGAAGGAGATGCGGCTCCGCCCGAAAATCGCGGGGGGCGACCTCGAGTTCAAGACCAAACTAGTTCAGAAGTTCCTTGAAGAGGGCGATAAGGTCAAGGTTACCATTGTCTTCAGGGGACGGGAGCTTGCCCATCCGCAGCTTGGTCGTGACCTTCTGGACACCATGGTGGACAAGCTCAAGGGGGTTGCCAGCCTGGAACGCCCGCCCCTGATGGAAGGCAAGGCGATGTCGATGATCCTGGCGCCGGCCGCCGGCACCAAGGCGAGCCATGAGCAGCTGCCTGTGGCAGCCGCCAGGGCAACCCAGGAGCAGCAAACAGCAGTCAAAACGGGTGTCTAAGCTTTACTCGCACTGAAGTCGATAAGTAGGCCCTGCCCCTTGAGGGGCAGGGCTTCATCATAGGGTGCGCCCACCGTCCGCAAGCCCAACTCCCGGAGTCATCCGTCGATGCCAGCTCGAATCCCCTCTAGGCGACCAGTTTCCCTGTTTCTGGTGATGGGTCTGGTCGCGGTAGTCATCGTCATAGTGGTTCTCGGCTTCTTATCCGATCGAGAGACTCGCGCTCGAGGCCCAGAATCCCCAGTGATCGCCTACGCTTCTGCAGTCGAGCGTTCCGACCTGCAGCAGGCGCTCGACCAGTTGGCCCCGAACATCCGCCAGCGATCGACCTCTTTCGTGCAGTGGCAACTCGGGAATCGCTACACCATACTGGACAGCGCGGTCCGTGGACAACCGCTTCTGGACCGCATCCTGAACCGTCCGGCGGGACAGACCGAAGTAGTGGTTACCGTGAAGATAAAGGAATCCAACGGAACAACCTGGCAGACGACCGAGGGATGGCCAGTGGCCTTCATCGATGGACGCTGGTTTCTGCAGAGGCCACCGTTACAGCCCGCATCCTGACTCTCTCCGGGAGGGCGAATAGAACCTAGTGCGGCGACACAATGGTTCTGACCAGTGTCATCCTGAGCGATAGCGAAGGATCTCCTCGGCGGAATGTGGAGATGCTTCGCTTCGCTCAGCATGACAGTAACCATCACCTTCACTGTGTCGAAGCACTAGCC
>DAHXJB010000374.1:0-2140 GCA_027372455.1 Chloroflexota bacterium
GAAAATGTTGCTGATGGCCCGCTTCACCTTTAGGGAAGCCCTGCACAAGAGGGTCGTGCATGGGGTGGGCGTCCTCTCCGTGGCTTTTCTGCTGCTCTACGGTTTCCTGGTCTGGCTTGCCCATGGCCAACTGAGGGACGGTGCTCCCGCGGATATGATCGCCCTCCAGTTCACTCTGCTGGGGATGAACGCGGCCAGCGGCATCGGGGCGTTGCTGGCTATATTTCTCTCCGTCGGTACGATCTCGGGGGAGGTGGAGGCTGGAACCTTGCACGCCATCGTGCCCAAGCCCCTCACCCGAAGGGATGTCCTGTGGGGCAAGTGGCTGGGCTACGCCGCCATGCTTTCGGCTTATGTTTTCGTGCTTGCGATTGCGGTGAGCGGCACGGTTGTTTCCTTCTTTGGCGGTGGCTGGTCTCCACAACTGGTTCCGGCGGCACTTCTGCTGGTCCTGCAGTCACTGGTCCTGCTCTCCCTCTCGGTGCTGGGCACCACCTTCCTGCCCACCGTCGCCAATGGGGTGGTGGTGTTCGGCCTGTACTCGGTGGCTATGATGAGCGGCTTCATGGAGCAGTTGGGTGCCATTATTCGCAACGAGGCGATGGTCAAGGTGGGGATCGTGGTTTCCCTTCTAGTGCCCTCCGATGCCATGGGGAAGCTTTCGGCTTCCCTGCTCCAGGAGGGCCGCTCCTACATCGAGAGGGCGGGGCCATTCATTGTGACTTCCCAGCCTTCGATCTGGATGGTGGTGTACGCCCTGTTCTACGTTAGTGCCCTGCTTATTGTCGCCCAGGCGATCTTCTCTCGTCGGGACCTGTAACCGGCTGAAGGGCTGATCCACCGAGCTAGTCATTGCTATTGAAAATGGTCTGCCCCTGAGGGATACTGGGGGCAGCAGAAGAGGCCTCTCACCGTCGAGCAGCTTCGTCGCCATCACGGTGGAAGGCCTCTCTTCTTTGAACCGATTCGGTCGGGTCCCATCGTGCTCGGCATGGCTCGACCGCGCGGGTCGGTGGTCACGGATCCTCGTGCTCGTTTTGGCAACGCAGCTTCCGGATCCCTCCAGGCAATGGTGCAGGCTTGAGTTGGGACACTAATCAACTGAGAGAGGTAGAGAAGGTGGATGCCAAGACCCCAACGGACGGCGAGCAGGTGATATCGGACTTGCTGGTCGAGGAGCGTCAATTCAGTCCGTCGGCAGACTTCCGTCGTCGGGCGGTGGTGACGGACAGGGAGGTGCGGGAGAAGGCGGCGGCCGACCCCGAAGCCTTCTGGGCGGGGTTTGCCGGAGAGCTCACCTGGTTCAAGAAGTGGGACAAGGTGCTGGAGTGGAACCCTCCCCATGCACAGTGGTTCGTGGGCGGGAAGCTTAATGCCGCCTACAACTGCGTGGATCGCCACGTCTTGAATGGAAAGAAGAACAAGGCGGCCATCATCTGGGAGGGGGAGCCGGGGGACAGGCGGGTACTCACATACTGGGATCTCTATCGCCAGGTGAACAAGCTGGCTTGCGGCATGAGAAGCCTCGGTGTGAAAAAGGGCGACCGCGTTGCCATTTACATGCCGATGATCCCCGAAGCTGTGGTCGCCATGCTGGCCTGCGCTCGTATCGGCGCCATCCATTCGGTGGTCTTCGGTGGGTTTAGCGCTGAGGCGCTGCGAGACCGCATCAACGATGCCCAGGCTAAGCTGCTGATCACCGCAGACGGCGGCTATCGCCGGGGTGGGCTGTTGCCGTTGAAGCACGACGCCGATTACGCCCTGCGAGAGTGCCCCAGTGTCGAGCACGTCATCATCGTCAAGCGTGGCGACTTCCCGCTACGGGTTGTGGAGGGCCGGGACCGCTGGTATCACCGGATCATCCAGAATGCCGATGGCCACTGCCCGTACGAGGAGATGGATTCCGAGGACACCCTCTTCACCCTGTACACTTCCGGAACCACCGGCAAGCCGAAGGGCATTGTGCATACCACCGGCGGGTATCTCACCGGCGTCTATGCCACCACCAAGTGGGTCTTCGACCTGCGTGAAGACGATGTCTTCTGGTGCACAGCGGACATCGGATGGGTCACGGGCCACTCCTACATCGTCTACGGTCCGCTGTCGGTTGGCGCCACCGTGGTGATGTACGAGGGGGCTC
>DAHXJB010000375.1:0-3555 GCA_027372455.1 Chloroflexota bacterium
CTCCCGAGAAGACCGCCCGATAGCACCCATTCAGGACCATTTCGAATGGCCTACAATGGGTTGTCCCCGATTGGGTAGACCCCCCAACAAGACTCCCTGAGCCCTCCTACTTCTGAGACAGGCTCCATGCCTCGCCCCTACGATCGTCTGCCTATCCCACCTGCACGGCGGCTTCTGTTTCGCCCTTCAATTCCAAGGTTTTCTGATACAGCTCCACATACTTTCTGGCCGTGGCCGACCACGAGTAATCGGCGCGCATACCGGCCTCCATCAGGCTGCGCCAGCTGTCCCTATATCTGTAGGTCTCTAAAGCTCGGACTATGGCCGCGAACAGCATCATCCCGCTGTATTTCTCGAAGGTGAAGCCGTTTCCCTCCCCTGTCCTGGGGTCGAACTCCCTGACCGTATCCGCGAGCCCGCCCGTGCTGCGGACGACGGGCACACTACCGTAACGCATCGCGATCATCTGGCTGGAGCCACAGGGTTCGAAGCGGGAGGGCATCAGGAAGAGATCGCTGGCCGCGTAGATCCTCTGAGCCAGGGCGGTGTTGAAGGTGAGGAACACAGCTGCCTTGTCGGGATGCCGTCTGGCGATACGGGAGAGCATCTCGTGGTAGTACTGGTCGCCGGTGCCCATGATCACCACCTGCAGGGGAAGATCCATCAGGGCATCGATCACCTCTCCCAGGATGTCGAACCCTTTCTGGCTGGTGAGTCTGGAGATGCAACCTAGAAGGGGAATGTTGCCATCGGCGGGAAGGTTGGCCTCTCGCTGGAAGGCCTGTTTGTTCGCGGCCCGCCTATCCAGTTGCTGGATGTCGAACTGCTGGGCGAGGTAGCGATCGGTGGCGGGGTCCATTGTCTGGTAGTCGATGCCATTCAAGATGCCGTGAACTCGGTCTTTCCTGTCGTTCAGCAGTGTGTGCAGCTTCTCCCCGTATTCGGGGGTGAGGATCTCCCGAGCGTACGTCTCGCTGACTGTGCTGATGGTGTCGGCGAAGAGGATCCCGTGGGCCATCAAGGCCACCACGTTGGGAAACTCGTCGATGTGGGGGTACATGAAGCTGTACTCTTCCACGCCGGCAATCTCCAGTATCCGCCAGCCGAAGATCCCCTGATACGCCAGATTGTGGATGGTGTAGACGGAAGCGACGTTGCGGAAGAACGGATCCTCTTTGTATATCGTCTTCAGCCAGTTGGCGACAATGGCAGTGTGCCAGTCGTTCAGGTGAACGATGTCCGGTTTCCACTCCAGTGCCTTCAGCATCTCCATAGCGCCTCGGGAGTAGAAGACGAAGCGCTCACCATCGTCGGGGTAGCCGTAAAGGTTCTCCCTGCCGAAGTACTTGGGGTTGTCGATGAAGTAGACCGGCAGATCGCCGTCTAGCTCGGTGGTCAGGATGCTCACCGGCTCGCTGTGATCGTCTATGGGGATCGGAATGTTGGGAAGAAGCGGCCGCAGGCCGAACTTGGTTGGATCGATGCGGCCGTAGCGGGGCATGGCTACCCGAACGTCGTGACCCATTTCGCGTAGCGCTTTGGGAAGGGCATATGCCATCTCCGACACCCCGCCGGTCCTGGCGAAGGGGGTCATCTCGGCCGCCATAAAGAGTATCTTCAAAGGATCCGCCATCTGTCGGGAACCTCCTGCCGCTCCTTGAAAATCAAGGAGAAAGGGTCGTATGCTCGACCATAGTAGAGAAATGCAAGAAATGATCCGAAAATCGATCGGCCGGGTAGTGAACAAGGGGGGCTGCGTCCGGACCCTGTGCCTTCCATTCATCGGTAGGGAAGGTCGCGAACTGTACCCGCATATCATTTTACACAATATGGAGCAGTTGTGGGGGATTCTATCACGGTTGGGGTGTGCAGCGACGGATGCTCTGTGTTTTTCATGAGAAATAAGGTAGAATCGTCCCACATTCAGTAACCCTGTCCAGAAAGGGGCGACAGACTATGCCAAAGATCGCCATCAGCGGCAAGGGTGGAGTAGGCAAGACTACCCTTGCGGGTATGCTGGCTCGCCAGTATGCGGCGGATGGGTTGCCTGTGCTCGCCATCGATGCCGACCCGGATGCTAATCTGGCCTCCTCCCTGGGTGTGCCCCCGGAGGTGGCCGTCACCATATCGCCGATCGCTGAGATGGAGGAGTTGATAGAGGAGCGGACCGGCGCTAGACCGGGGAGCAGTGGAGCCTACTTCCGCCTCAATCCGAGGGTGGACGATTTGCCGGACCGATATGCCCTGACGCACGAAGGCGTGCGGCTGATGGTGATGGGCACGGTGGACCGTGGCGGCAGCGGCTGCGTATGCCCGGAGAACGTTCTGCTGAAGGCCCTGGTGACCCACCTGCTGCTCCAGCGGGATGACACCCTGATAATGGATATGGAGGCCGGGGTGGAGCATCTGGGCCGGGGCACCGCGGGCAACGTTGACGCCATGATCGTGGTTGTGGAGCCCGGGCTGAGAAGTGTCCAGACGGCGCACCACGTGGCGAGTCTGGCCGCGGACCTGGGGATTAAGCACTGCCTCGTGGTGGGAAACAAGGTGAGGGACGAACGCGACCGCCAGTTCGTCCGGGATCAGGTGGCGCCGCTGCCGGTTCTGGGGTTCATGTCCTACAATTTGGCGGTGGCCGAGGCGGATCTGGCAGGCCGTAGCGCCTACGGCACCGACCCGCTGCTAGAAGCAGAGGTCCAGGAGATCCGGAGGCGGCTGGAGGAGTACCGGAAGGGGTGACATCCGGCCGTTGACCGCCTGCTCGGCCTGATAATTGCTGCGGTAGAATGGCGATGGCTGGTGGGGCAAACGGCCTTGGCGCCAACACTAGCTATCCAGCCGGGGCTGGGCTTGCCACATTATACCCCATGGGGGTATAATGCTCCCCGGCGTGCAAGCGCTTTTCGGCCCGGCAGCGGGGCCGAGCGAGTGCCCGTCCAGTGCGGGCAAACAAAGGAGGATTCGATGCCGCTGATCTCAGAGGAGGATCGCAACTACCTGATCGACTACTTCTCTAAGGAGATCAAGGATCCTGTCCAGATCGTCTATTTCACCCAGCATCAGTCGCCTCTGACGATACCCACTCATCAGGAGTGCATGTACTGCAAAGAGACACGCGAGCTGCTGGAAGAGGTAGCCGACCTCTCAGACAAGATCGAATTGAAGGTCTACGATTTCCTGGCGAACAAGGACGAGGCCGCCCAGTATGGGATCGACAAGATCCCGGCCACGGTGATCACCGGTAAGGAGAAGGGCAAGATCCACTTCTATGGCATCCCCTCAGGCTACGAGTTCGGGGGTCTCATCGAGGGGATCGTCGATATCGCCAAGGGCTCTAGCGATCTAAGCGATACCACCAAGGCTGAGTTGGCCAAGATCACCCAGCCGGTGCACATTCAAGTCTTCGTCACACCGACTTGACCCTACTGCCCGAATGCGGCCAGGATGGCCCAAAAGATGGCAATCGAGAACGAGAACATCATCGCCGACACGGTTGAGGCCAGCGAGTTCCCCGAGCTGTCTCAAAGGTTCCGGGTGATGAGCGTGCCGAAGATC
>DAHXJB010000409.1:0-4145 GCA_027372455.1 Chloroflexota bacterium
AGCGCACATTGACTCAAGCAGACAAGAACTGGGTATACAAGCAGATCAACTGGAGCCCCCCGGCCTAGCCGCACGAGCGCAACTACTTGTCGTCCATGAGCAGCAGCAGAGGCGTGGGGTCCGCCAGGGTGGGAAGCACCAACTCGGCCCCAGCCTCGGTCAGCTGCGCTGCCGAGAAGTTGCCGGTTGCCACGGCAACCGATCTGCACCCGTTTTCCAGAGCGCACGCCACGTCTCTGGGGGTGTCTCCCACAATGAAAACCCGCCTGCGGTCCACCGCCCGGTTCAGCACCACCTCGGCCCTGGCCATGGCGATTGGAGGTAGGGCCGAACGGTTTTCGCCCTCGGTGCCGAAGGCTCCAAAGGCAAAGAACCGCTCCAACTGCACCGCCTTCAGCTTGTCTCGCGCGATCTCCGGGGCGTTCCCCGTCAGCAGCCCCAGCAGCGCACCCCGCTCCGACAGCAATTCCAGCGTCTCCAGAACGCCAGGAAGCTGCACATAGAAGCCATCGGCCTCATCCGGCGTTCGATAGATCTCGACCATCCGGCGACAGGCTTCGGCCGCCAGCTCCTCGGCCCGGCCATCGACCCCGGGCAGTTCCCGAGCGAGGGCAATGTAGATCTGCAGATCGGTCATCCCATGCATCCCGAACGCGAATTGGCACTCGGTGCCAAACAGCTGAAAAAAGGCAGCACAAAAAGCTCGACTGTGGCGAGAATTGCCCTCGGTGCGGATGAGGGTACCATCCACATCGAATAGAACGACTGGGGGGGATGGTTCCAACGGTTGGGTGTCCTGCTCGAACGGCTTGCTCATGACTAGATCATATCCCGGAACTTGGCGATTAGGCAAGGAATGGGCCAGAAATAACGCGACCAAGGGACGCCGAGTGTTCGGCGTCCCTTGATCAGCAATCCACATCGCGAGCGAGCGCTCTCGGCTGGAGCCCCTGTTACGCGGCCACCACTTCTCGGAGCTTCCGCTTCTCATCCCAGGACAGCACTTTGTCCAGATCCAGCAGGATGATCAGCCGCCCTTCCAGTTTGGCGATACCCCGGATGTAATCCGACTCAATGGTAGTAACCACAGGAGACGGCGGCTCCACCGCATCGGATGGAACTCGCAACACCTCAGACACGGCGTCCACAACCATCCCGATGGTGTGATCGCCCACGTCGACCACTACGATCCGACTCGCCTTGGTTCGATCCATCTCATCCAGCCCGAAACGCTTCTTCAGGTCGACCACAGGGATCACCTTGCCACGAAGGTTGATCACTCCCTCTACAAACTCCGGTGCCCTGGGCAACCGCGTGATGGCCGTCATTCGGATGATTTCTTGAACCCGGCTTATGTCCACACCGTAGACTTCGTTCGCCAGCTCAAAGATGACCAACTGCTCTTCGGCATTCAGCACCTGGGTGACATCACCCATTCTATCCTCTCCTTTCACCGGCAGTCTAAGCCGTGAGTTCATTTCAATAATAGAGTATCGGCAGTTTTCCCCAATGCTTTACCCTTGCCCCGGCGTTTTCGGCAGCTATTTCAGGATGGCTCGAACCACCTCGCGGCTGAGGTACTGCCGGGTCTGGTGGTCGAAGACCCCGCCGCAGGTGATCAGGGTGAGTTCAGTATCGTTCGATTGCCTAAACACCTCCTGGACCGACGCCTGAGCGGGATCGAACTGCCGAACCCATTGAACGATGAACTCGTACTTGCGGCCGTCCGCGGCCACCACCTCCACGCTGTTGCCTGCCTTGAGCTGCTTCAATCCCCAAAAGACGGCGAGTTTGCCGCCCCAATCCACGTGCCCGGCCACGACGGCGTTCCCCAGTTCTCCCGGCCTCGGGCCCAAACTGTACCAGGCAACATCCCTCGGATCTTTCGGAACATCCATCGCTCCATCGGCCGTCTGACCAACGTACTCGAAGCGTGCATTCACTCCGATGGCCGGAATGCTCATCCTCACCGGGAGTGCGACCGCGGGCTGAGGGCTTCTCGCGGCTGTCTCTTCAGCACCCGGTCGCAGCTTGGCCAATAGCTTTGCTGCCTGTTCGGTGTCATTGTTGCTGTCGCCCGCGGCGGTCCGTGTGGGCTGTTTGGTTGGCTCGACTTTGGGGGGAGCGCTCTTCGCCTTGTCCTGGGTTGCGGAAAGATTAGGCGACCCGATGGCGATAGGCGCGGGGTATCCAAGAGCAACTAGCAACAGCACCACGGCCACCAGCAGGCCCGATCCGAGCCTTCCCATTCCTACCCCCAGCAATCAATCTGATAAGACAGCATGATGTTACGAGTCTATCGGCCAGGGGGTAACGGACTAAAGGCCCGAAAATGTCCGCGTATCGTCCCTTTCTTCAACACCAGCAAGCTCGGTTTGGCAATATCACCGCGCCATCGCGACGAGGTACCATCCAGGTAGGTATCAGGAAGTCCTTGATAGTTCTGAGGACCTTTTGCATTGACGGTGAAGCCGGCCATCAACTAGAATGACCGAGGCTCGACGATTGTCACTCCCGGCCGTTTCTGCGCATCAACGGCGCTCCAGCTGCCGTCTGCGCCACAGGCCAAGTCCCCTGAGCCCGTCCATCTGTCCTGACCATCCGTGGTCATCAGGACGATAGGTTCACATTTGTCCTGTGCCAGCTGTTCCCGAGTGGATGCGCACCGGGAAGACCGACGGGCCAAGGTCCACCACGGAGGCCAAGATGGTGAAACGTAATACCTCGGAGGCCCTGACTGCTCTGGTCCTGGACGATCAGCGGGAGTTGGCAGAAATGCTAGCGGAGAGGCTCCATCTTGAAGGCTTCCAGTCGAGTGTAGCTGTCACGGCGGCCGAGGGATTGACCCTGGCCACTCAGCGATCCTTCGAGGTAGCTTTCGTAGATCTCAAACTGCCCGACATGAGTGGTATCGTGGTGGCTGCCGAATTGAGGAAGGTGAGAGCAAAGATGAAGATCTTTCTCATCACCGGGTTGGCCGCTTCAGTCGACGAAGTCGAACCAGGCTGGACTCATATCGACGGAGTTCTGCCAAAACCCTGGAGGCCTTCCGAGTTGGAGGCTATCCTTCAAGAACTGGGGAGGGAAAGAGAATGATCTCCCACGGACGCTGGCTGCTGGTCGCCGCCGCCATTCTGGCCTCCATTATGCTGCAGCCGATAACACCAGCCATCGCCAACGGCATCGGTACCGTATACGTGGCCAACGAGAAGGCCAAATCCATATCCGTCATCGACACCAACACCAACACCGCCGTTGAAGTGGTGCCGCTGAAGCAGTCGCCCTTGTCCCTTGCCTTCAGCCCAGATACCCATTTCGTCTATGTGAGTCACCTCAACTCCAACGTGATCTCTTACCTGGAAACAGCGGTCGAAGACGTGACGGCCACAACCAAGATAGGTGGTCAGGTAGGCCAGCTGGCGGTAACTTCGGCCGGGGCGTGGCTGCTGGCTCCCGACCCCCAACAGGGGTCGCTGCGGGTGATCGACACAGCCTCACGGGCCGAGCTGTTCGCGGTGCCGGTAGGGGGCCATCCGAACAACGTGGCGGCCACACCGGATGGCAATGTAGCCTTTGTGTCCGACAAAGACTCCGGGCTGATCACGATGGTGGACCTGCGAAAACGTGAGGTGGTATCAACACTGAAGGCCGGCGGAACCAACCACTACCTCGCGGTTTCCCCCACGGGCCAGGAGTTGTTAGCCACAAGCGAGGACAGCAACGATCTGCAACTGATAGATACGACCACGGGGCAGTTGAAGCGTTCAATTGCCTTGGGTTCGGCCTCTGATGCGGCAAGTTTCTCGCCCACCGGCGACCTTGCCTACATCCCCAGGCACGACAAGAACGAGGTCTCAATAGTCAATCTGGCATCGGGCAATGTGGTGGGATCCATCTCGCTGCCCGGCCAAGCGGCAGGTCTCGGCATAACCCGGGACGGCAAAAAGGGGTACGTGGCTCTACATGACAAAAACATGGTAGCGGCGCTCGACCTGTCCAAGAACACGGTGGTGGCGCAGATCCCGGTGGAGAGTGGCCCTACCCGTATCGCCGTGTCGCCGATCCAAGCTAAACCGCGGACCGTGGAGATGCCGGCTGCCCTTCCCAACACCGGAGGCGGCCCCGTGCCCGCCCGTCCGGCTTGG
>DAHXJB010000419.1:0-7763 GCA_027372455.1 Chloroflexota bacterium
CAGTTGGCGGCCCTGCGCTCCACCATTCCGATGCGGCCGGGGCAGCAATATGCGGTGATCTCCTCCGTGTCGGTCGCTACCGCCGACCAACTACGTCAGGCTGGCGAGGACTACCCCGAGTGGACCGCGCGATACCTGGAACTGCCCAATGGTTCCACGAGGCGAGTGATGGGTATGGCCCGTCGGTTGACCCGGGACACGAGCAATCCGTACGATGCCGCCATGGCTATTCAGCAGTACCTGCGCGGTTTCCGCTATGAGATCAATGTGGAAATTCCGCCTGCCGATCGGGATGTGGTGGACTGGTTTCTATTCGCCTCCAAGGAGGGCTATTGCGACTACTTCGCCTCAGCCATGGCCGTCATGGCCAGGTCTATAGGAATACCCTCGCGGGTGGTGAGTGGATATAATACTGGTGTCTTCAATGAACAAACCGGTCTCTATGAGGTGAGACAGGAGAACGCTCACTCCTGGCCGGAGCTGTTCTTTCCGAATTACGGTTGGGTGGGTTTCGAGCCTACTCCCACTGAACCTGAGCCCGACAGGCCGCTGGTCGCTATCGGACAGTCGGGCTCTGTGAACCCGAGCAGCCCGGAACCCGATCTGGCTATGTCCGTACCCGACTTGAGTCAGCGCGGCAAAGCGCTGTACAGCGACGACTTCGACATGGGGAGTGGCGTCACTGTCTCTCCAGGCGTGCAGACCGAGGCGAGTGAGGCTGCGTCCGGCCTTCGATGGATGGTGCCACTGCTGATGGCTCTCCTGCTGGCCCTCTGGGTCTTGAGGCTGCTGTTATCCAGAATGGGTCCCAGCCAGAGGGCGTACCTGCAGATGTATTGGATTGGGGGTCTTCTGGGTTGGCGTCTTCGTCCTTCCTGCACACCTGGCGAGTACGCCGAACTGCTGAGCGACGCCTCTCCAGAGTTGGCGTCGGGGGTGCGGACAGTGGCAAGCTCTTACGCGGAGAGGGTATATCGGGGAAAGAGCTCCATGGTAGAGGAGAGGGCACTGCGGTCTTGGCGGCAGATTCGGTGGAAGCTGCCATGGGTGTTAATGAAGGCGGCATTCGGCCGTCAGCTATCGGCTTTGGGTTTTTCCCGAGGTGATAGGGGGTAAGCGAGCCCATGCCTGACAAGATCGTTAGGCCGGAACATCGACGAACGGATGGCCGTCAGGGCCGGTTGTCCTCTTTGGGAGATGCCGTCAGCGATGGTGGCCTGGCCGAGCGTCGGGTTCACTGTTGGGACCTGGATAGCAGCTGTACCGAGGAGCGTCGCAGGAGATGCTCCGCGCACTTCGTGAAGCGCAACTGTTGGGACCTGTGGGCGGCCGAGTACTTTCCCCCGGGTCGCAAGCCCTGCTGCCACCCCGATCTGGATTGTGCACAGTGCCCGGTGGCTCTGGCGAAGTTCGGCGCGGTGGTTTCGGTCTACGTGGAAGTTCCAGCTACAGTCGCGGGATCGCGGGGGACTCCGGTCGAGAGCAATCGCTTGCCAACCTACTGCCCGTTCCTCTACAGCTCTAAAGAGGGCGCCGGGCCATACGGTGAAGGCGAAGGGAGGACGGCCTTCCATTGCCAGCGACGTCGGGGGGTCCAGCTCCACAGCAGCTACGTCTCCGAGGTGTGCGGCTCGCCCTCGCATAGAGAGTGCACTTTCTATGCTGCCGAATGATCAGACAACTAGGGCTATTGGCTATTGCACCCTGTTCAAGTATGTTGTATATTCGCTACGGCGGTAGCACTAGCCCCCGGCTGAGCTCTGCGTGGTTCGCGCTCCGACTGTGGTAGTCCGAGGAGGAACGTCTGCACCAGCTCGTGCCTGCGTCGCCGTCCGACAAAGAGGTAAAGGAGGTATCCAGGGGGTGAGCTTTGTGGACAAGACTCTTCGGTGTCGTGAGTGCGGACGAGATTTCGTGTTCACCGCTGGCGAGCAGGAGTTCTATCAGCTCAAAGGGTTGCTGAACGAACCCGCCCGGTGCCCCGAATGTCGTTCGGCGCGGAAGACTCAGCGGATGTCCCAGGATGGCGGCAGGGGTTCGGAGTCACGCCCGGCCCGCGAGATGCATCCTGCCGTATGCGCCGAGTGTGGAGCCCAGACTCTCGTGCCGTTCCTGCCCCGAGGCGACAAACCGGTGTACTGCAGCTCTTGCTTTGACAGGGTGAGGGCCAACCGGTAACCCAGTTACGGCCGGAACCCGAGGGATCCATCGAGGAGCTCAGGGGAACTCCGGGGAAATCGGGGGGATTTTGGCAAGTTCCTCTGAGTTTCTCCGAGTTCCTCTGAGTTCCTTTGTTCCCGTCTACAGCCCAAGCTCCGCTACGAGATGCCTGAGGAAGCCCTCGGCATCGGCTACCAGCCCAATCGCCTGGAAGCTGCCTCGATCCGAGAGCTTGGTGACTACGGCCGGGTTGATGTCAATGCACACGGTGGTGACGTTGGCCGGCAACAGATTGCCCACCGCGATGGAGTGCAGCATCGTGGAGATCATCAGGGTCAGGTCGACTCCCCGCTGGATCACCTCTCGCATCCTTCGCTGAGCCTCGATCACGTCGGTGATGACGTCGGGCAGGGGACCGTCATCCCGAATGGAGCCTGCCAGCACGAACTCCACTCCCTCCTTCACACAGGCGTGCATTATCCCCTTGGTCAGCAGTCCCTGCTCCACCGCCTGTCGAATGCCGCCCGCCTGGCGGATCCGGTTGATGGCCCGCAGGTGGTGCTGGTGCCCGCCCTCCAACGGAACCCCTTCGGCCAACGAGACCCCCAGCGACGTTCCGAAGAATGCCCCCTCGATGTCGTGAGTGGCCAGCGCGTTGCCGGCGAAGAGGTAGTTGACGTAACCGGCGTGGATCAGTTTGGCCATCAATGGCGCCGAGCCGGTGTGGGAAATGGCTGGGCCCGCGACCACCAAGGTCTTGCCGCCCCGATCCCTGATGGACTTCATCTCCGCGGCGATCTCCCGGATCAGGTTGGACTTCGGCTTCTCGCTGGACACGGCGCTTCCCATGAAGCTGAAGACCTCTTTCTCATCGCGGCTTCGCTCCAGTGGTATAACCCTCACCCCCTGGTGTCCCACCACCACATGCTCACCCTTCCTGACGTCGGCGATGGGGCAGTTGCGTGCGGTACCCTTGTCCCGGTCTATGACGATGCCCAGGTCCATCTCGGGATTCGCTACCTGCACCCACCCTCCGTCGAGCCGAACCAGGGTCGGCAGGTTGGTGGTGGAGTAGAAGCTCTCCGGAAAAACCCCGTCGGCAGGGGCCGGCTCGCTCCGCACCTGCTCTACAGCGGGCACTGTGGCACCCACCCTGCGGGCATACTGAACCAGCAGGTCCAACAACTCCGGGGACTTGGCCCGCAGCTCTATCCGAGCGTAGCTGGGTTCGGACTTTCGGCGCCCCACTCGGATCTCCTGGACATCGAAGTCTCCCCCCCGGTCCATGACCTCGTCCATGATCTGGGGGAGGATCATCGAGTCTATGATGTGGCCTTCAAGCTCAATCACCTGGGCGTAGAGCTGCTGATCGTTCATGCTACCTCCGTTTCATAGCGGCGAACCCGGCGGACTTCACGGGAAAGAGTGGAACGGCGAAGGGGTTCCAAAGGGATTATACCATTCCGCACGTTGTCCCTTGCCTTGCGCTCTGCCTTTGGACTAATCTGTTCACCAACTCATTCCTCATGCCGTTGGGAGAATCTGGAGCATGAAGTCGATCGTTTGGCATGGCCCGTACGAAGCTAGCTTTGAAGACTCGCCCAAGCCGGTCCCGAAGGAGGGAGAGGTGCTCATCCGAGTTGCGTACGCGGGTATTTGCGGCTCCGATATCACCATATACTCCGGCAAGCACTGGCGTGCGAAACCCCCGATGATCCCGGGCCACGAGTTCTCCGGGGAGATCGTCGAGGTTAATGCCTCCGGCACCGACTTCAAGGCGGGTGACCACGTCGTGGTCGAGCCCCTTCTTCCCTGCGGAAAATGCTACGCCTGTGAGTCGGGTGCCTACCATGTCTGCACCAGCCTGAAGCTGCTGGGCAACGACTGCGACGGAGGCTTCGCGGAGTACGTCGTTGCCCCCGCGCATCGGGTCTATCACCTTCCGGATAACCTCGGCCTGAAGGAAGCCGCTTTGGTGGAGCCCTCCGCGGTGGCCACTCACGATGTACGCCGCTCACGGGTCAAGTTGGGTGACCACGTGGTCGTTCTCGGGGGCGGCCCCATCGGGTTGCTGGTTGCTCAGGTCGCCCGTGTCGTCTCCGCGAGGCCTGTGGAGATCGTGGAGGTCAGTGATTGGCGAGTCGACCTGGCTCGACAGATGGGGTTCGATCCCATCAACCCCAAGAAGGTGGACATGGTGCAGGAGGTGCTCCGCAGGACCGGAGGGAGGGGTGCGGATGTCCTCTTCGATACGGCGGGCGCGGCCTCGGTCGTGGCACAGTTTGCGGCGCTGACCAGGGTGCATGGCCAGGTGGTGATCGTCGCGATGCCCAAGGAGCCACACCCTGTCGATACGGCTGCCTTCGCGCTGAAGGAGATCGATCTGCGTGGCTGCCGAGTGTATAACGCCGACGACTATCGAGCCGCGATCAATCTGATTGCCGAGGGGAAAATCGACGTGAAGTCGATGATCTCCCATGTGATACCGCTGGAGCAGGGTGTTGACGGGCTGAAGCTGGCGATGAAGGGCGACGCCTCCATGAAGGTGCTGCTGGAGCCGTAGTTGACCTAACCCCCTCTCCCCCTTCCCCAAGAGGGAAGCGGGAGAACTAGAAGGAGACAACATGAGCAACTTATCGGGACAGACTGCTATCGTGGCGGGTGCCAGCAGCGGGATGGGGAGGGCCACGGCCCTTGCCCTGGCAGCGGCCGGCTGCAGGGTGATCGCGGCGGCACGCAGGGAAGAGGCCCTTCACGATCTCGCGGCCTAGGCGGCTGCCGCGGGGGGCGAGATCGTGATCCGCAAGGCGGATGCCTCACGGAAGGCCGAGGTTGGGGCCGTGGTGCAGAGCGCGGTGGAGCTTTTCGGCAAGGTGGACATACTGGTCAACTGCGTGGGGACCAACACCCCCAACAGAGAGTTGTCCCGGCTGAAGGACGAGGACTGGCACCACCTTATCGATACAAATCTGCATGGGGCCTACTACCTCACGCGGGCTATACTTCCCCAGATGCGGCAGCAGGGCGGCGGGCTCATCATCCATATCTCATCGATCTCCGGCCGCTGGCCGGACCAGTCGGGGGTCGCCTATCAGGCGGCGAAGCGAGGGGTGATCGGGCTTGCCCACGCCACCATGCTTGAGGAAAGATTGAACGGCATTCGGGTGAGCGTCGTCATGCCCGGGTTGTGCGATACTCCCATAATGAACAAGCGACGGACCCCGCCCAGCCGCGAGGTGCTGGACAAGGCCATGCAGCCGGAGGACATCGCGGCGGCCTGCCTCTTCCTGTCCAGCCTGCCGGCGCGTACCTACGTTCCCGAGTTGGTCATCATGCCGGGCATGCTCCAGTGTCTGGGGCAAACGGTGTCGTAGCGAGTACCCCAGGCAAACAGACCTAAAGACTCCGCTTGAGGAAGGAAAATGCCATGAAGGCTGCTGTCTACTACAAGGCCCTGGACGTTCGGCTGGAGGATAGGCCCATCCCCAGCCTGGACGAGGGCGAGGCCCTGATCAAGGTTGCGTATACCGGGATCTGCGGATCCGACGTGTCCATATACCTGGGCAAGCACCCTCGTGCGGTGCCGCCCGTTATCATCGGTCACGAGTTCTCGGGCGAGGTGGTCGACATCAGGGCGTCGAACTCCCACCTGAAGGTCGGCGATCGGGTCGCGGTGGAGCCACTCTTCAACTGCGGCCACTGCTACGCCTGTGTCGACGGGGCCTACAACTCCTGCATCAATCTGAAGATGCCCGGCCACAACACCGATGGCTCCTACGCTGAGTACGCCAAGGCGCCCGTCCAACACATCTACAAGATCCCTGAAGGGGTGTCCATGGAGGTTGCGGCCACGGTGGAGCCCACGTCGGTCTCCGCGGGAGCCGTGCGGCGATCTCGACTGAAGTTGGGCGACCACGCGGTGGTGCTGGGTGGTGGGCCGATCGGGCTGACGGTCGGGCAGATAGCGATGCTCACCAGCAACGTGCCGGTAGCCTTGGTGGAGGTCAGCGACTGGCGTCTGGAGCTGGGGCGCAAACTGGGTTTCGACGTGATCGACGCCAAGAAAGAGAACGTTCGAGAGGCGATCATGGAGCGGACCAACGGGCGTGGCGCCGGCGTCATCTTCGACGCAGCCGGGGCCGCACCCCTGACTGAGCAGATCTCCACCTTCGTCAAGGTCCGAGGACAGATCGTGATGGTTGCGATGCCCAAGGAGCCGAGGCCGGTAGATCTTGGGATCTTCGCCTTCAAGCAGGCCGAGATGATCGGTTGCCGTGCCTTCACCTACGGTGATTGCGAGGCTGCGATTGCGATGATGGCCGCGAAGAAGATCGACATCGCCTCCCTGATCTCCCACGTGATGCCTCTAGAGCAGTACACCGAGGGGTTGGAGATGGCTAAGAAGGCCGCCGATTCCATGAAGATCCTGCTCCGACCCTGACCGATGTGCAGGGCGAAGCATTTCTCCACGCAGAAATGCTTCGCCCTCACTCCTTACCTGTAGGAGCCGGCTCCTGCCGGCGACCCGACTGCAGGAAAGGCTCAGTGCCAGATCAAGTTCGGCAGCCACAGCGCTATCTGTGGCACGTAGGTCACTATCAGCAGCGCAAGCAGCAATACCATGGACCAGGGCAGCGATGCTTTGGCCACCTGACCCAGCTTCATGCCGGATATCCCGCTGGCCACGTACAGGTTCAACCCCACCGGCGGGGTGATCATCCCCACCTCCATGTTCATGGTGATGATTATCCCCAGGTGGATCGGATCTATCCCCAACGGCGCTGTCACGGCGTAGAAGAGGGGACCCAGGATCAGGATGATGGATGTGGGCTCCAGGAAGCAACCGGCTATCAACAGGATGATGTTGATGATCACCAGCACCATCCAGGGGGCACTGACGGTGCTCAGCACAGCCTGGGACAGCCGCTGTGGGATCATCTCCGTCGTCAGTATGTAGCCGAACAGCATCGCCATGGAGATGATCAGCATCAGCATCGAGGTGGACTTGGCCGAGTCCGCGAGGATCTTGGGCATATCGCGCCAGGTCATTTCATGGTGCACGAAGAGCCCGATAACGAGACCCGCCACGCAGGCGACCACCGCGGCCTCGGTTGGGGTGAAGATGCCACCGTAGATCCCGCCGATAATGATGATGGGAAGGGTCAGGCTCGGAAGCGCCTCCACCGTCGCTCTGAACCGCTCTCTGTAGCTGGCGACCGGTTGTCTCTCGTAACCCCTTCGTCGAGCTATCACGTAGCTCGTAACCACCAGCATTGCCGTCAGCATCAGGCCCGGCACGATGCCGGCGATGAACAGCTGCCCCACCGACTGGTTGGTCACGAAGCCGTAGAGGATCATCGGGATGCTGGGCGGGATCAGGATACCCAGGGTGCCGGCGTTGGCCATGATCCCGACCGCGTACTCCTTGTCGTAGCCGGCCTTGACCATGGCGGGGATCAGGATGCCGCCGATGGCGATCACCGTGGCGGGGCTGGAGCCGGAGATCGCCGCGAACATCGCGCAGCCCAAGACACCGGCGATGGCCAGCCCGCCGTGGACGTGCCTCACCCACACGTTGGTCAGGTTGATCAGGCGCCCTGCCA
>DAHXJB010000424.1:0-2493 GCA_027372455.1 Chloroflexota bacterium
ACTCCAGCTTCCCCCTGTCTCCGACGATGGTCAGCTCGATGATGTCGTTCCCGTAGGGGGAGAACTTGCACATCCCAAGACAGGCTCGCGCTCCATTGGTGTACTCCACCAGGACCCAGGCGTTGTCGAGCTGCCCGTCCGGGTTTACGTCGTTTCCACCCACCGCCATCACACGCGCGGCCTGAGCGCAGGCGAACCAGTTGAACAGATCGAAGCGATGGGAGTTCATCTCCACCAGCGAGCCCCCGGAAAGGCTCGCATCGAACCGCCATCCTCTGGACCCAGGCAAGAGAGGCCACCGGAACTCCTTGCACAGAAACATGCGCGGACGGCCGATCTGGTCTCCCCGGATGATCCCCGCTACCTTCGAGTAGAGGTCGGAGTAGCGCATCTCCAATCCTATCTGGTAGACGGTGCCGCCGGTGCGGGCAGCCTCGTGGACCAAAAAGGCATCCTCCTCCGTGGTAGCCATCGGCTTCTCGCACAGCACGTGCTTGCCGGCTGCAAGGGCTGCCACCGTCTGCTCCTTGTGAAGGAAGTTCGGGCTGGCGATCACAACACAGTCGATCTCCTGCTGAGCCAGGAGATCCCTGTAGTCCTCGAAAAGAGCCGGCCGACCCCGGCAGAGAGCAGCCCCCTGTTCGGCTTTGGCCCGGGATGGGTTGCAAAGAGCAACGATCTCCACATCGTCCATCATGGCCAACGCCGGAATGTGAGATCTCAGGGCTATGGATCCAACGCCTATGATGCCGTAGCGGATGGGTTGCATCTTCTGCTCCTCCCAGCACAGTGTGGTGGGCGCCAGACAAGTGGCCAACACCCGTCTGAGCCATCCAATCCGCCCCGACCGCTAGCGTCCAGCTAGGGCGGGGGTTTGGGGGTGTCCCCCAAGAGTGTCCTATAGCAAAGCCAAGGTGAAACCTGCAGGACCGACGCGCAGAAGCGCCCGCTACCGCGGCATTTTCTCGCACCGGGCATGTCGTTCCCGCCTTGGCTTCAGCTTAGTCCAGCATGGAGTGGCAGGGCACCAATGGCAAATGGGTGCCCTGATCATGCACTAGATCATGGCGAGGCCGCCGTTCACGTCCAGCACCACTCCCGTCAGATAGCCAGCGGCGTCGGAGCATAGGAAGAGGGCAGCCCTCGCGATGTCCTCGGTGGTGCCCAAACGCCCCAGCGGGACCTGCTTCAGGAAATCGCTCCAGGTCTCCTCGGACCAGGAGTTGGTCATCTCGGTCTGAATAACGCCCGGTGCGATGGCGTTTACGCGAACACCGTGTTTCCCCAGATGCAGCGCCATGGATCGAGTTATGCCGATGACCCCGGCCTTGGACGACGTGTAATGTACGGGCGAGGCACGGCCGCCGGTTCGCGCGGCCATAGATGAGATGTTCAGGATAGTACCCTTCCCCTGCTTCCTCATGAGCGGAAAGACCGCACTGGAACAGAGAAACACCCCCTTCAAGTTGACATCCAGCACGCAGTCCCACTCTTCCTCGGTCACCTCCTCGAAGTGGGTGAAGAGGTTTATCCCCGCGTTGTTGACCAGGATGTCGAGCCTTCCGAACCTGGCGGAAACCTCCTCCACCATTCCCTGGGTGCTGGCCGCCGAGGAAACGTCCACCTGCATCGCCAGGCTGTCAATCCCCGCCGTTGCCAGCTCCCTTGCCGCCGCCTCGGCCAGGTCGGGGCGAATGTCAGCGACCGCTACCCTGGCGCCTGCTCTCCCCAACTCCCTGGCTATGCTGAAGCCTATGCCACGTCCACCTCCGGTCACAACAGCAACATTGCCCTCCACCAGATACTCACTTAGCATCGGCACCTACCTACCTACTTACTTCATTTACTTCTCTCGCGTCGCTCGATCAGCGATCTGATCCTCAGGAACCCTTCCCCAGCGCCGCGCCTTGCAGCACCTCGGTGAAGACGCCCCCCACCCAACCAGGAGGCGCACCGGCCCAAGAACGGGGTCGTGGGTGATCCCTACGATGGTCTCCGTGCCGTTGTGGACCATCTCCTCAACGAGGACGCCTCTGACGGTCTTGGCGGAGCAGCGCTCGCGCGCGTTGCCCATGGTCCTCTCCTAGGCCAATCGCAGGCGGGCCTCGTCGCGTACGTCCAACCTGATCGCTGGGCATCGGTCCTGTGCAGAATCTCCGCGTCCTCAGGCCGGCATCCACCTCGTGATACGGCGTGCCAGTCGGACCCAGATGAAGTCGGTTAGAGAGGCCAACAGGGCTACCCACAGCATGATCGCCATGATATCGAGGATGTCCACATTCCCGGTCAGGGCGATGAATACCATGCCAACGCCGTACTTCGCCACCATCAGCTCGGCGACCACCTCCAGCCCCCACGCCGTTGGCAGTATTACCCGAATGCCGCCCGTCAGCTCTGGCATGATCGCCGGCAGGACGACGGTTCGGAACAGCTGGCGCCGGTTGGCCCCCAGCGTGAGTGCGAACTCGCCATACACGGGGGCGACATTGCGCA
>DAHXJB010000431.1:0-3255 GCA_027372455.1 Chloroflexota bacterium
CTTCGCTGACGCTCAGCATGACATGGTAGACGTTTCCGCAATATACCGTACACTATCCCTCCCGGTGACATTTTCGTTTGAGTTGACGCGGCCGCGCTTGCCGCTTGCCAGACCCCGCTCCTTTGCTGCACAATCCGGCCATGCAGATTCCTCAACCACTCCAGCAGCTGAACTGGGTCGACTATTTGCTCCTGCTGCTGCTCGCGGGCTACATCGCCACGGGCATCCGTCGAGGCTTCGTCATGGGCGTGCTGGACCTCCTGGGAATGGTGATCTCCCTGGGCGCCGGTGCGCTGGGCTACCACCAACTGTCCGCGCTGATCCCGCGGGCCGTCCAAGTGCCGGCCGCGGCCGCCACCCTGGCAGCATTCCTGATCCTGGTACTGCTGGCGCAACTGCTCTATTCGATCATCGTGAACTTCGTCTTCCGCTTCACGCGCCCCTCTCTGCTGTTCCTCGGGCCGATGGCCGTGGTTGATCGGTTACTGGGTGCCATCCCGGGCGCCGTCAAAGGGCTGATTTTCGCCACGTTGTTACTCATTCCGTTTGCATTCTTCCCCATGATGCCCCAGCTATCGACCGCCATCGAACGCTCCGACCTCGCGAGCCGGTTGGTGGTGACGGCAGTAGATGCGGCGCCCGGCATGGAATCGCTGGTGGGGCAAGACTTGAATGATGGCTTCTCCTTCCTGACACCTCCCCAGACCGAGGAAGAGGTCAAGCTGAACTTCGGAATGCTGGGGAAGCTGGAAGCCGATCCGGCAGACGAGGAAAAAATGCTCGAGATGGTCAACGCCGAGCGCAAGAAGGCAGGGCTGGAGCCGCTGCAGATGGATGCGGAGCTACAGAAGGTGGCTCGCGCCCACAGCCTGGAGATGTTCCAGATGGGCTACTTCGCCCACAACTCGCCGATCTCAGGCACGCCCTTCGACCGCATGAGAGCGGCCGGGATCCGCTTCGTGGTTGCCGGGGAGAACCTGGCCTACGCACCCAACGTTCAGATTGCCGAGGAGGGGCTGATGAACAGTCCCGCCCACAGGGCCAACATCCTCCGCCCTGAGTTCCGCAAGATAGGGATTGGCATCATCAAGAGCCAGTTCCGGGGCAGCATGTTCAGCCAGGAGTTCACCAACTGAGGGAGTGGGCGACGGCTAGTGTCATCATTACCTGCAGCGCGGCGAGGGCAGGTGAGGGCTGACGAAGCCAACAAGATCGCAGTGACGACTTCAGTCGTTCGTCCTTGTCCGAGACACCAGATACCAACGACTGAAGTCGTCACTCAATGTGTGCAGCCCTCACCCCGTAAACATGCCCTCTGGCATGTTTACGCCTCTCCCTGGGAGAGGGGGAGGTTTAGCCCAGTCGCTCCTTGGCCAGTTGGACCACCTCTTCCAGGGTGTTTCCCACCGGCACCCCGGCCTCCTCGAAGGCCTTCACCTTCGCCTGAGGAGTACCGGTACCGCCGGAAATAATGGCCCCGGCATGACCCATCCGCTTGCCCGGAGGGGCCGACCGACCGGAGATGAACGCCACCACAGGCTTCGGGTAGCTGGTCTCCTTGATGTAGGCCGCTGCAATCTCCTCATCCGAGCCACCGATCTCCCCGATGATGATCACCACCTTGGTCTCATCGTCATCCCGGAACAGCTTCAACGCGTCGATGAACCGGGTCCCGATGATGGGGTCGCCACCGATCCCAATGCAGGTAGACACCCCCATTCCCATGTTGGTGATGTGGTCGCAGGTCTCATAGGTCAGAGTGCCGCTCCGAGAGATCACCCCGATTGCCCCCTCCCGATACACCTCGGCCGGCATGATCCCCAGCTTGGACTCGCCGGGGCTGATCACGCCGGGGCAGTTTGGGCCGATAAGGGTAACCCCTTTGGGCTCGATATAGTTGACCACCTTGACCATGTCGAGAGTCGGGATTCCGTCGGTGACACACACCACCAGCTTGATCCCCGCGTCGGCTGCCTCCACGATGGAGTCGGCAGCGAAGGGAGCAGGGACGAAGATGATGGAGCTGTTGGCGCCGGTAGCCACCACTGCCTCGGCCACGCTGTTGAAGACCGGCACGCCGTCCTGCTCCATACCGCCCTTGCCGGGCGTCACACCAGCGACCACCTGGGTGCCGTACTCCTTCATCTTGTCGGCGTGAAAGGCGCCCTCGCGGCCCGTGATGCCCTGCACCACCACCCGCGTGTTTCTATTCACCAGAATGGACATCGACTACCCTCCCCAGTCCTTTGCCATCTCAGCGCTTGACCAGTTCGATGATCTTCTTCGCGGCCTCCTGGGCCGTCGAGGCGGGGATGAGGTTGGTATCCTTCAGCATCTCCCGCCCCTCGGCAGCCCGGGTACCGGACATCCGGATGACGATAGGTACCTTGATCTCCATGGCCTTGGTGGCCTCGATGATCCCCTTGGCCACCTCGTCGCACCGCACGATGCCGCCGAAGATGTTGAACAGCACCCCCTTGACCTTGGGGTTCATCAACACCAACTCCAGATCCTGGCGCACCGTCTCGGCCTTGGCCCCGCCTCCCAGGTCGCAGAAGTTCGCGGCCTTTCCGCCGTTCCGGCTCAGGATGTCCAGCGTGGTCATTACCAGCCCTGCGCCGTTGCCGATCACCCCGATGTCCCCATCCAACCGGACGTAGGCCACCCCCTTCCGGGCGGCCTCCGCTTCGATCGGATCAGCCTCGGACACCTCTCGGTACTTCACCAGCTCCTTCTGCCGGTAGAGGGCGTTATCGTCCACATCGAATTTGCCATCGGCGGCAATCACTTTCCCGTCCCCGGTCACCACAAGAGGATTGATCTCGGACAGGGACGCGTCCGAAGCAGCGAAAACGTTGTACAGCTTCCGGATCACCGCCACGATCTCCCGGGATACCCTGGGATCCAACTCAGCCCGTTCCACCAGGTTACGAAGCTGGAAGTCCCACAACCCCCAGGCGGGGTCCACGTGCATCTTGGCGATGGCCTGGGGCTGCGTGGCGGCCACCTCCTCTATATCCACACCACCCATGCGGCTCAGCATGATGATCGGCTTCTCGGCATTCCGGTCCACCGTGATCCCCAGATAGTACTCGGCCGCGATGTTCAGCGCCTCCTCCACCAGGGCATAGCTCACGGTGAAGCCCTTCAGCGACTTGCCCAGCATCCCCTCGGCGTACTGGTGCGCCTCGGCAGGATCGTTGGCCAGCTTGATCCCACCGGCCTTCCCCCGTCCGCCCACGTGGACCTGGGCTT
>DAHXJB010000162.1:0-2078 GCA_027372455.1 Chloroflexota bacterium
CTGGTGGATTTCTCCGAGGTTCCTGGACTCTACGAGTTTATCGGTCTGGGGCACCATCTTGAGAATCTTCTCAAGAGGAAGGTTGACCTTGTGAGAAAACCCGCGATAAGACCTGAACTCAAAAACATCATACTCAATGAAGTCATTTATCTGTGAAGCGTGAATTTCGGTTCTTGCTCGAAGACATTTTGGACAGCATCGACAAAATCGAAGACTTCATCTTATAGGAAGGCTTCTCGATAGTCTAGGGGATACCCCATCGTCCAGTAAATAGATCGGCGTGAGAACCAAGAGTGGAGCTCTGCATTGATTTTTCCCCAGTCTGACGAGTTAGCCCCGCCATGAGCGGCGAATCATGGATCGCTTCCTCGACGAAGGGGTTTACGATCCCTCCTTGCTGTTTGTTGACCAGGAACAGGCGAAACAACTCGAGAAACATCCGGCTGTCTTGCCAGCGCCGTTGCGGCCGATGATGCCTACTACTTCCCCCCGTTGCACCTGCAAGGACACGTCTTTCAGCGCCCAAATGTGCCCGTCGGGTCCGTCGGAACCAGAGCGGCGAAAGGTCGAAAGGACGAGGTCCCTCAAGGTGTCGTAGCGTCTTTGGCGGGCGCCGATGCTGTATCGTTTGCCCAGCCCCTCGACTCGAATGGCTACGTCGGACATCTCTCCCTCGGAGAATCCCTCTCACACGACATCGGCGAAGGTTCGCTCCATCCTTCGAAAGTAGAAGCCGCCGCTCACCAGCAGAGCGACGCTCACTACCGACGACATAGCCAGCATCGCCCCGGGGCCATCGCCCTGCCCCACCAGCGCCCACCGGAAACCCTCCACCACCCCGGCCATGGGGTTCAGGCCATAGAGCAGCCGCCATTGCTCCGGAATCATGCTGGCTGGATATACCACGGGTGTTGCGTACATCCAGATCTGGCTCAGGAAGGGCACAAGGTGGCCGATGTCGTGGTACTGCACGTGTAGTGCTCCCAGCCACAGCCCCACCCCCAGCGCGGTGGCGACGGCTAACAACAGGAAGGCCGGAAGCCAGAGAATGGCAGGCACCGGCGCTATCCCGTACCACAGCATCATGGCGATCAGAACCATGAAGGCGATGGCGAAGTCCACCAGCCCGGCTAGCAGGCTGGAGATGGGTATAATCAGACGCGGGAAGTAGACCTTGGAGATCAGTTGGGCGTTGCTTAGGAGGCTGCCCGAAGAGCGGCCGAAGGCCCCAGAGAAGTAGTTCCAGGGCAGCAGGGCGCAGAAGCTGAAGACAGGGTAAGGAATGCCGTCCGACGGTATCCGGGCCAACTGTCCGAAAATGACAGTGAATACGACCATGGTCACAACCGGCTGGATAACCGCCCAACTGGCTCCAAGGGCCGTCTGCTTGTACCGCACTTTCACGTCGCGCCAGGCCAGGAAGTACAGGAGCTCCCGGTACTCCCACAGTTCCCTCAGCTTCAAGGACGTCCAGCCCCGAGAGGGGCGGATTCGCAGCAGGGCCGGCTCCGAGGAATCAGCACCTGGTGGTGCGGGGCAGGGTGGGGGGACGGCGTCCAGGCGAGCCTCACCGGTCATCTCCGCGGGTCCCCCGCTGCTCGGCCGATCGCGCACGGTCCCCGCTCTAGATACCACGCCACGGTCCGGCGCAGCTCATCATCGAAGCCCGTGGTTGCTCTGAAGCCAAGCTCCCGCTCCGCCCAGGTGGCGTCCAGCTTTCGGCGCGGCTGGCCGTTAGGCTTCGATCTATCCCAGAGTATGCGCCCCTGGAACCGGGTGGCGTTCGCGAGCAGCCCGACGAGGTCCCGGATGCTGATCTCGAAGGCGTTGCCCAGGTTCACCGGCTCGGATCCGTCGCAGCGCGCCGCATCGACGGCGTCCTCCACGTAGAGGAACCCCCGGATAGCGACGCCTTCGCGCCAAACATCCATGGCCTCATCACGTCTCCTGGCAGGAATGCACGCCATCGGCGACCTTTGTGTCCTGGCCGTTCTTCGTCTCCGTACCGTTCTTGTGTCCGTAGTAGTGGTAGCGATGATAGTAGTAATAGTAGCCGTCGATCTCCGGCACGAGCTTGT
>DAHXJB010000461.1:0-6673 GCA_027372455.1 Chloroflexota bacterium
GGAGATCGATGGCCAGAAGATCATCGATGAGAGCACGCTGGGGCGAGTGTTGAACTCCCACAAACCGGGGGAGACGATTACCCTGACCGTTCAGAGGGGCAACCAGGCCCTTCAAGTTAAGGTGACATTGAGCGAGAGGCCGGCCGGTAGTTGACGTTTCGCGAAAGGCTCTCCCTTACTACAGTTCAGTAGTGGGAGCGCAGATCCTGATGGCCGTTGGGATTCATTCGTCAGCAGACAAAACCCTCGCTCAATTGGCAGGATGAACGGAGAAACTCCAACAGCGCTTGCTCCTCCTCGGAGAGTCCGTACGGAGTTCGTCGACGCCGCCCGTCAGCCCTGCCGGTCTCGATCGGCCCCAGCTGTCGACGTACGTAGGCGTCGATAACCCCGGGATGGATGTAGCACTTGCGGCAAACCGTCGGGGTGTTTCCCAGCTCTTCCGCTACCCGCTCGACGGCGTGGGCGACCTGCTGTTTGCACTGCCGCTCGGACCAGCAGAACTCCAATTCTCGAAGATAGCGGGCCGCTATTACCGTGCCGGCCCAGGTTCGGAAGTCCTTGGCGGTGAAGTCACCTCCGCTTACTTGCCGCAAGTAGTCGTTGACGTCCTGTGACTCGATGGTGCGATGCACGCCCTTTTCATCGACATACTGGAACAGGACGTAGCCGGGGAGTTCCTGCAGGTGCCTGACCACTCGGGCCAGGCGAGCGCTGGCAAGCTTGATCCGATGCCACTTGCCTCCCTTGCCCCGGAAATCGAAGCTCATGATGGAGTCGCTGACACGAACGTGGTCGTCCCGGAGAGTGGTCAAGCCGAAAGACTCAGATTCCCTGCGGTACTCCTCGTTTCCGACTCGGATGCGGGTCTTCTCCAACAGCTCCACGACCGTCGCCAGCACTTTCTCTCGAGGCATGCCGGGCAGCGCCAGGTCGTGGGCGGTACGCTCTCGGATCTTTGGCAGCGCTTCCCCGAAGGCCAACATGCGGTCGTACTTCACCACATCCCGAAGCTGGCGCCACCTCGTATGGTACCGATACTGTTTTCGTCCCTTTGCATCCCTCCCGGTGGCCTGCAGGTGACCGTTGGGGTCGGGGGAGATCCAGACGTCGGTCCAGGCGGGAGGAATGGCCAGTGCCTTGATCCTCTGCAGGGTCTCGGGGTTGCGGATCGCCTTTCCGTCCGGCCCCACATAGTGGAAGCCCTTTCCGGCGCGCCGGCGTCGGATGCCGGGGATCGAGTCCACAACGTAACGAAGCCCAGCCGCCTCGGCGGAGGCAACCGGATTGGCAAGCTCCTGACCGGCGGACCCGTTGCCGCGGTTGAGGGTGGTCATACCATCGCTATCGTTTGAGGCTGCTGTTTGCATAGCGGGTGGTAGCGCAGAGGGCGTGCCTCCCCGATGGAAACCGCAAGCGAAAACAGCCGCCAGCGCTATTCGCGGCCCTCCTCTTTCTTCACCTGATTCCACAATGTGTCCTGTTGTTCCAGATCGAGGGAAGCGAACTCGACCCCTTGCTTCGCCGCCAGCTTCTCCATGGCGGTGAAGCGTTCCACGAACTTCTGGTTGGCAGATCGCAACGCCATCTCCGCGTTCACGCCCAGGTGGCGAGCGACGTTTACCATCGCGAAGAGGAGGTCGCCCAGCTCTGCCTGCCGCTCAGTCGCGTTCTGAGCCTGTGCTAGCTCTTTCGCCTCTTCGGCTAGCTTGTCCAGCACCGGCTGGATCTCCTTCCAGTCGAAACCGACCCGAGCGGCACGCCCCTGGACCTCCTGTGCAGCCTGAAGGGCGGGCATGTGTTTGGGGATGCCGGTGAACATGCTTTCCCCTTCGTCCTTCTTCTCGCGCTCGGTTTTCTTGATAGCCTCCCAGTTGACCAGTACCTCTTCGGCGTTGCTTACCGAGACCTCTCCGAAAACGTGAGGGTGGCGCCGCACCATCTTCGCCCCGATCGCGTTGACGACGTCGGTGATGTCGAAATCGCTGGCTTCCTCTGCCACCCGCGCGTGGAGCACCACCTGCAGCAGCAGGTCCCCCAACTCCTCGCTCAGGGTCGTCGGGTTGCCCTTGTCTATCGCTTCTACTACCTCATAGGCTTCCTCGACCACGTAGGGCTTCAGGCTTTCGTGGGTCTGCTGCCGATCCCATGGGCATCCATCCGGAGCTCGCAGCCGCTGGACTATTCGGACGAAGGAGTCGAAGCTGCCGAGGGCCCTGTCCGGGGTGGAGGCGGGGACGAATAGGGCGGTCAGATGGTCCACGCCGGGTTGGCGATCCAGGTCGTGCAGGTGCACCTGCCGGACGGATTGCTGGTCGGGGGTGGCCGCGGCGGTGATGAGCAGCACCGGGTGGTCGTCGGGATACTTCCTGAGCAGCTCCAGCTTGACGTCGGAGGCCACCAGCCGGTCTTCGATTTGATACACGAGCAGGTCTATGAGCGGATTAGCGGATGCGACTTGACTGGCTTCGAGAAGCTGCAGGCCGCCGCTGAGGTTGCGACCGGCCGCCGCGAGGCTCGCCTCCACGAAGGAGACCCCGGATACCAGTCGAATCTCGATGTTCTCAGACCGGGCCAGTCGCAACAGCTCTCGAACTGAGTCCTCGGCCATGGTGGGGTCGCCTGGAACGGCGTACACCATTCCACCTTCACGACGGGCGATCGCGAGAAGCTCGGAGGCCAGCTCCTCGTAAAGATTCTCGAAGGATACAGTTCGGTCGTAAACGTAGTCGAGTGACTCCCATTTCACGGAAGGCGGGAGCTGCTGGACGGTGGGATGGCGGGAGGTGCGGAGCCATACCTTGGGGGCTTTTTCCAGGATGGTTGCGGCCTCCCTGGTCAGCAGTGAGTAGGGGCCAGGCCCCATTCCAACGACGGTGATTTTCACGAGTTCCAACGCTCCTCTGTTCTCGATTGTGCAAGATCGGGAGCCGACGCGGGTCCGGCGGAGTCCTAGGCTATGGTAACATAGCAGTCTCCGGTCCGTGCTGCTGCCGCCGTTCAGCCTTGACATCGCCGGCCTGCCCAACTATGATGCCTTAGAAGCCCATATCCAAACGGGCGCCACGGTCAAGTACTCTTGAACCGGGTGGTTCGGATGTTGTGGCCCGGTCTTACTTAGGAGGGGCCAATGCCCACTATTAAGGATGCGGCGCGTGGCCCGATGACGATAGTCTCCATGCTTGCCCTCGCTGTTGTCGTGGCTGGTTGCCAGTTGATCGTCGAGGAGCCTCACGCTGGTCCCCGCGACAGCAGTCAGCGCAACGCGATGTCGACTGCTGTCGCTGACCTTCCTGCCTACGACGTGGCGGTGAGTGCCATCGATTTCGACCCTCCCCTCAAACAAGGGACACTGTTCGACAACCAGACGAACGTGAAGCTGCTGGCCGCCGTGGAAAACAAGGGAACCATGCCGCTGAGTCAGTTGGTGGTGGAGGCCAGGGTTATCAGCCAGAACGGTGATTTCTCGGCCCACGATAAGGCTGTGATAGATAGTCTTTCCCCGGGCGAAACCAAGGTGGTGGAGTTCAAGCGCGCCGCGCCGTTCCCGATGGTTCCCAAGTCTCCCTATTACAATGTCAGGGTGACTGTGGCAAGCCAGCAGCCTGGAACCGAGTTGAAAAGCGCCAGCCGAGAGGTGATCGTTCGGGTCGTCGACTCGAGCTCGCAGTGAGGGGTCAGGGCGACCGGCCGGTCGCCCCTACTGTTACTCTATCTCGCCGTTATTGTGAACCACGCCCAAGGGGCGCGTGAGCGCCCCTGATCCTGCTAGCCTTGACCACCACCGCTTGTTGCCATGAATCTCTCCTGTTAGTCTGCTTTTTCACCTCTTCAACGGGAGTGCTCCCTGGAGTATAATCCTGTGGCATGGAGAGGGAATCACCTATGGCGAATCATCCTACCCCTGCTCACGTCTCCAGGATCCATTCGACGGTTCCCGGACTGAACGTAGGGAAGGTCAAGACCTCATTACGCAAGCCCTTCGATCTGCCCTCGCGATATCGATGGTTGACGCTGGTTGGACTGGTCCTCGGGCTCTTCATCTCTGTGGAGTGGCAGGCGCCGGTGGCCAAGGCCCCCGTGACCTCGGATTACCCTCGTGAGTTGAGCAGGGAAACCATCCAACGGCTGGAGACGGATCAGAAGGATCTGAAGCAGGTTATCGCCGAGCGAAGGGCGGAACTGTCCAGCCTTCAGAAGAGTGCGGCCAGCACGCAGTCGGCTTTGGCTGGCCTTAACACAGAGCTGGAGAACCAGCGGATCTTGGCGGGCATGGTCCCCATGGTGGGGTCTGGGGTGCAGGTCGTCCTGGATGACAGCAACGTCAAGACAATTCCCCAAGGGGAAGATCCTGCCCACTACCTTATCCATGACTATGACGTTCGCGATGTGGTGGCCCTCCTCTGGCAGTCGGGAGCCGAGGCCGTCGCCATCGGGGATGAGCGGGTTGTGGCGAGCACCTCGGTCTACTGTGTGGGCAGCACCATTCTCGTCAACGATACACGGATGTCTCCACCCTACAAAATTGTTGCCATCGGTCCCCCCACCATGGCGGATGCCTTGAACTCGCAGGCCTACTTGCAGGCCCTGAAGCAGGATGTCAGGCAGTATAGTATCCAGTTCAAAGTCAGTCAGAAGAAAGAGGTGCAGATTCCTGCGTTCTCCGGTCGTTTCGCCAGCCGTTTCGTGAAACCGAGCAGTTCGAGTCAATAGCCAATGCGAACCCTATCCGCTCAGATCTCCATTACCATCGTTTGCCTCCTCCTTGGGGTCGCCATAGTGGTGCAGTTTCGCACTCAGGGGAACATCGTGAACAAGATCCTGGTCGATTCCAGCACCGAGCAAGCCACTATGATCAACGGCCTGGTGGCAAGCAACGCCTCATTGAGGAAGGAGGTCGATAGCCTGGACGCTCGGCTGAGCCAGTACCAGGGTGGCAAGTCCGAGGGCAATATCCAGACTCTGGCGTCGGACCTGAACCAGATAAAGGCTGTGAATGGACTGCTGGAGGTGTCGGGGCCAGGGATCGAGCTGACCCTGAGCGGCGGACCGCTGGCGCCCGAGGAGGTTGAGGACGTCATCAACGAGTTGCGCAACGCTGGGGCGGAAGCCCTGGCGTTGAATGGCCATCGGATTGTGGTGAATTCGGTGGTGTCTCTGGACAGCAACGGCGCGACCCTGGACGGTCAACCGCTATTGCCTCCCTACCACTTCATCGCTATTGGAGACCCTGAGACCCTTGCGCCCGCCGTCGACCGGAAGGGCGGGTTGGTGCCCGCGCTGCTGGCCAACCATCCCGGGATGCAGATGAGCATGCAGAAGAGCAACAGGTTGGTGGCGCCCATCTACGAGCGGAAGATGCAGTTCCGATATGCTAAGCCGGTGGTGAATCAGACTCACTGAGGGTTTGCGTTCCGCGGAAATATGCCGATGAGCCACGCGCACCCGGAGATAGTTGCGGAGTTACGTCGCAGGGGCGATCCAAGATCGCCCCTGCGACGTCATCTCGGTCAGTGGCAGGTTGAGCAGCTGCCGCCGCTGCAGCCGGCACATCCACCACCTGAGGGGGAGGATACCGAGGGCGCGCCGAAGTCGTCCCCGCTGCCACCACCTCGGATGGACGCGAAACTGGACATGAGCTTTCGAGCATTTTCCCCATGGCAGTGAGGGCACGGGGGTTGCTCGTGTGCCCGGCTGAGCGATATCAACTTCTCGAACTTAATGCTACAATCGGGGCAGTAATACTCGTAGACCGGCATGTTGGGATCTCCATTTCACGGCGTTCGCCACATTCTGGATTCTACGGTCGGTCGTATCCGTTGGTCAAGGTGCAGGGGCTGGCGGAAGGGAGGAAGTTCTTGCGAGATCTGGCATCCCGCTGTTTGGATCTGGCCAAGGTGCTGGGGGCGAGCTACGCGGACGTCCGGATTCTGCGGGTTCGAAATGAAGAGGTGGTGGTGAAGAACGGGAAGGTGGAGGCCATGCTGATCCGCGAGGAGGATGGTTTCGGTGTGAGAGCCCTCGCCAATGGATCCTGGGGTTTCGCCGCCAGCCATCGGATAGAGCCCGCTGAGATCGATCGAATGACCGATCTAGCCGTCCGGATCGCGCAAGCCAGCTCTATGGCGAAGCGATCCGATGTGAATCTCGGGCCGCCGATTGTGTCGACCGGCAGCTACAGCACCCCGGTTAGGCTGGACCCGTTTGCCGTGTCCATGGAGGATAGAGCCCAACTGCTGCTGGAGGCCGACTCGGCCATGCGCCGGGTGAAGGGGATAACCGTGGCCGAGAGCAGCCTCCAGTGCATCCGCACCGACAAGCTGTTCGCCAGCAGCGAGGGCAGTCTGGTGGAGCAGCAGTTGGTGGAGACCGGCGCCGGTCTGGAAGCGACCGCTGTCCGCGATGGCGAGGTTCAGAAGCGTTCCTACCCCAACAGTTTCGGCCGGCAGCAGGGGACGGCGGGCTACGAATTCGTGCTGGATATGAAGCTGGTGGAGAATGCACCCCTGATCGCGGAGCAGGCGGTGCAACTGCTCTCCGCGCCTCAGTGTCCCAGCGACTGGGTCACCACCGTCATACTGGATCCCACCCAGGTGGCCCTGCAGGTTCACGAGTCCTGCGGGCACCCGATCGAGTTGGATCGTGTGATGGGTGCCGAGGCTGGCTACGCTGG
>DAHXJB010000484.1:0-5153 GCA_027372455.1 Chloroflexota bacterium
GGTACCCCGGTCAAGGTCATCGAGCCGTACCAGATGCTGGGTGAGATAGCACCTGACCTGCAGGATCGGCTGGGCGTGGATGTGGTTGGCCTGGCCAACCTGAATACCCTATTTGGCTACAGGAACGAGGACTGGAAGCCTTGGACCTTCTGGGATGGCACGCCCTTGCTGGTGCCCGGCAAATTCAACACCGACCCGGACGAAAATGGCGATCTGCTGATGTACGTGGATGGCGACAAGTCGGTCCCTCCTTGCGCCAAGATGCCGGAAGGGGGCTTCTACTTCGATTCGATCATCCGCCAGGATCCGATCGACGATGACAAGCTCGATCCCGAGGACAACGCTTCGGACTATGGCCCCATCTCCGACGCGGACCTGGCGCATCTGCGCGCCGAATCGGAGCGGCTTTACAATGAGACCGACCGGGCCCTGTTATTGGTGCTCAGCGACATGGGCTTTGGCGACATAGCGCTGGTGCCGGGTCCCTGGGTCAAGCACCCCAGGGGTATTCGGGATGTGACCGAATGGTACGCCAGCACCACCATGCGCAAAGAGTACGTCGCGCAAGTGTTCGAACGGCAGTGCGAGATTGCCCTGGAGAATTTGCCGGAAGTTTACGCGGCGGTCGGCGATCGGGTGACGGTGGCTTGGATCAGCGGCACGGATTTCGGCGCGCAGAATGGCTGCCTGATCTCGCCGCGGGCTTTCCGCACGCTCTACAAGCCGTTCTACACCCGCGTCAACGCATGGATCCACTCGCACACTCCGTGGAAGACCTTCATCCATAGCTGCGGTTCGATCCGGCCACTAATCGCCGACATGGTTGAAGCCGGGTTTGACATACTGAACCCGGTGCAAACCTCGGCGGCGGACATGGACCCCGCGGAGTTGAAGGCCAGTTTCGGCGAGCAGGTCACATTCTGGGGCGGTGGGGTGGACACCCAGCACACACTGCCTTTTGGGACCCCGGATGAGGTCCGGGCCCAGGTACGGGAGCGACTGGCGACTTTCGGGAGAGGTGGGGGCTTCGTCTTCAGCCCGATCCATAACGTCCAGGCCAAAGTGCCCGTGGAGAACTTGTTGGCCATGTACGAGACGGTACAGGAATATGGCAGATATTAGCTCCACCCGGCACGACACGAACGGCATTCGCTCAAGTGTGTGGTACGAGTTACCTGCTTTGGCTCTGGAAAGCTCTGCCATCACCGTCGTCATGGTTCCCAGGATGGGCGCCAAGATCGTCTCGCTGGTCGACAGGCGGGACGGCTTTGACTGGTTAGTCGGCCCCATCGCCGGCCGTGCGGTGAAGCCGGTGGCCTATGGGGCGCCGTTCGAAGAGCAGGAGATGGCAGGCTGGGATGAGATGTTCCCGACCATCGTACAGTGTCCCTACCCGGGTCCCGGCCCGCTCCACGGTGTACCGCTGCCCGACCATGGTGAGGCGTGGACCCTGCCGTGGGAAGTCGACAAGGCTACGGACGGCGGGTTGGCGCTGACGCTGACGGGCCGTGCGCTCCCCTACCGATTGACGCGCGCCATCAGCTTCGCCGCGCACGATGTTCTGCGCCTCCACTACACGCTGGAGAATCTGGGTGATATGCCGATGCCATACATCTGGGCCGCGCATCCTCAGTTCGTGGCCGGTCTGGACTGCCAGATCGTTCTCCCACCAGAAGTAACCGAGGTGGTCAACACCATCCCCGCGGATTGGGGCTGGGGTCCACCCGAAACCCGCTTCGAATGGCCAGAGGCGACAACGGTGGATGGCCTGCGCGTGCGTCTCGATCGCGTCGGTCCGGCCTCGCTGGGCAAGGCCCGTAAGTTCTTCGCCCTGTCTGGTGTTCGCCCATCCTGGGCTGCGCTGCTCCGTCGCTCCACTGGCCACTGGTTGCGGCTGGAGTGGAACCCGCTGGAAGTGCCATACCTTGGGCTGTGGGTGGATGAAGGTGCGGTCAATCACGAAGCAGTGGTGGCGCCGGAGCCAACGACAGGCTGGTACGATGACCTGGCACTCGCTTTTCGCAAAGGTCAGGTGACCACGGTGCCCGCTCATGGGACTCAGGCTTGGGATCTCACGGTACGGATGGGGAGTGGCGATCTGAAGCACACCACGTTGCTGAATACGGTTTAGTGAGTCGGTGAGGGAGCGCAGTTCAATGAACCATCGAGAGCGCGTCATCACGGCGCTTAGCCATCGAGAGCCGGATCGCTGCCCCATGCAGGTCAGCTTCACCCCCGAGTTTGCAGCGCGACTTCAGGCTGATCTTGCGATGAACGAGAAGGCGCTGAACTTGAGCCGAAAGGTGCACAATCCTCACGGTGGCGGCAACAGTTACGAGTTGGAGCGGCTGCTCGACCAGGATATGCTGTTGACCTCGGTGGGCTGGGCCAACGGTTACTACCAGAGCGGCGACGAGTACATCGACGAGTGGGGCGTGACCTGGCGATCAGTGCCCTACGAAACCCGGTTTGGCGCGGGCCGCTATACCGAGATGGCCGGCCATCCACTGGCCCGGGATGGAGCGATTTCACAGTACCATGCGCCCGACCCGAATCTGCCGGAGCTGTATCGAGACGCTCAATGGACCCTGGAGCAGTTCCAGAACGAGTATTGGATTGTCGGCGTCACCGTCACGACCATCTGGGAGGCGGCCTGGGGGCTGCGCGGCTACGAGCGGCTGCTCTCCGATCTGGTTCTGAATCCCGATCTGGCTGAGAACATTCTCGACATCCCACATCGATATCACCTGACTGCGGCCAAACGGCTGGTCGAGATGGGCGTGGATATGATCTGGATCGGCGATGATGTCGGTTCGCAGCGCGGCATGCTCATCTCACCCCGACACTGGCGGAAGTACCTCAAGCCGCGCATGGCGGCCTTCATCAGCTCTTTGAAAGAGATCAACCCGCGGGTGAAGGTGGCCTATCACTCCGATGGCATGATCGAACCGGTCATCCCCGACCTGATCGAGATCGGGCTGGACATACTGAATCCCGTGCAACCCGCCTGCATGGACCCGGCCGAGTTGAAGCAGCTCTACGGTGATCGACTCTGCTTCTGGGGTACCATCGACCAGCAAGAGACTCTACCTTTTGGCACCCCCGCTGACGTACGCCGTCAAGTGTTGGAACGCATACGTACAGTCGGCAAGGACGGCGGCCTCATCATCGGACCCACGCATCACGTTCAGCTCGACACGCCGATGGCGAACTTCTGGGCCATGATCGAGGCTATCACTCAGACGCCGCGCGGCGAGCTGCACTGAATCCCAGAAACGAGGCAATGGCAGTGAACAACCTGGAGCGCTTCAAGAGGGCGATTAACTGGGAGCCAGTGGATCGAATACTAACGTACGATTTCGCCGACTGCACGCCACTGATCGAGCAGTTGGGTGGCTACCAGATGGGGCGCTCGTACAGCTGGGAAGAGGTGATGGAGATCAACGCCTTGACCTGGAAGAACGCCGGTCTGGACGTTACTCGATATATCTTCGATCCAGCCTCGCACTGGATGGGGGGCAAGATCGAGAACTGGATTCGCTTCTTTCGCGTCGATCCCAGCGAGTGGCAGGTGAGCCAGGCGGGCGGCACAGCATGGATCTCCAAGCGACCCTTCTCTAACCTGAGGGAGCTGGAAAAGCACATGCCGCAAAAGCCGGTGTATGAGGAAGTTCGGGAGTGGTACGCCCCTGCCATCCAGCAGATGCAGCAAGTTATGAATGAGCACGACATCGTCATTATCGGTGCGGTGGAAGGTCCGTTCACCGATGCGTACACCTACATGGATATGGAGCTCTTCAGCATCGCGCTGTACGATGCGCCGGAATTGGTAGCTCACATCATGGACTGCTGCGGTTTGTTCTCGTCCTACATCGCCCGGAGCTACGCGGAAGTGAGTCAGGTCCCGCTGTTGTTCATGGGTGAGGATATCGCCACGACCACCGGTCCGATCTTCAAGCCGAGCATGGTGCGAAAGGAGGGGGTGCCGCGCTGGCACTGGATCGCGGATCCGATCCATGATGCGAGGATGAAGTTCCTGTTTCATACCGATGGACGTTACGGCGACTTTCTGCCGCTCATCTTCGACGATCTGGGCGCGGATGGCTTGAACCCGATTGAGCGCAACGGTTGCAACGACATCTTCGAGATCCGCCGGCAATATCCCAACAAACTCCTCTTCGGTAACGTCTGCTGCGCGCAGACTCTGCCCTACGGCACGCCGGGTGATGTGGAGGACGAAACTCTGGAACTGGTCGAGAAGATCGGTCCATGGGGCGGCATCTTCATCGGCTCCTCCAGCGAAGTGCACGACGCGGTGCCGGTGGTCAACAGTGTGACGATGTATCGCACCGCGCACGAGTATGGCCACTATCCCATCGACATGGACCGCATCCGCGCTCGCCGCACGGCGTTGCGCCGGAAAGGGCAGCTCAAACTCCGTGCCGATCTGCCCGTATAGCTCTTCTGCATTGTGCATAAGTGGCATACTTGTAGGTGATAGAACTGGTAATACGGTAGACCCGGAGCAAAGCATGGATCTCTTCTCACATCCGCACCGCCGCTACAACCCATTGACGGGTGAATGGGTCCTCGTTTCCCCACAACGCACGGATCGCCCCTGGCTTGGACTGGTTGAGCCGCCGGTGCCGGAAACGCGCCCGGCTTACGATCCAAACTGCTACCTCTGTCCTGGCAACGAGCGCGCCGGAGGGGCGCGGAATCCGCTCTACGAGGGGACGTTCGTCTTCGAAAACGACTTCGCGGCCCTCTCACCCGACACCCCCGAAGGCGAGTACGAAGAGCGCGGTCTGCTCCGGGTGACGGCGGAGCGCGGCGTCTGCCGCGTGATCTGCTTCTCGTCGCGCCACAACTGGGCGCTGACGGACATGTCGGTGGAGGATGTGCGGCGAGTGGTGGATGCCTGGGCGGAGCAGACCGACGAACTGAGCGCCCTGGATGGCATCGGCTACGTGCAGCTGTTTGAGAACAACGGCGCCGCGATGGGCGCGAGCAACCCCCACCCGCATTGCCAGGTATGGGGAACGGAGCACGTGCCAAACGAGCCCGCGAAGGAACTGCGCATGCTTGCCGCCTACCGTGCGGAGCACGGTAGCTGCCTGCTCTGCGACTACCTGGCGCTGGAGTTGGCCGCG
>DAHXJB010000492.1:0-3207 GCA_027372455.1 Chloroflexota bacterium
CCAGTTACTAACACAGCAACCGCGGGCACTATTGATGCATGCATCTCCAAGCCATACGATAGGTGTTGACTGCTTATCGTGATGACAGGCGTAGGTGTATCTGTAGGCGGAGGTCATGAACCGCCTTGGAGAGGAGACAGGGGGGTGCGGTGGCAGCTCGCGATAGGCGTGCTGAAGAGATGCTGCCTTTCCTGGAGGGGGTGACCGACACCATGTCCGATGCGGTGTTGGTCATCAACACTGCCGGAACTGTAGTGTCTGTCAACCAGGCTGCTCTCAACCTTCTGGACATCGCGGACAATGCTGATGCTCTACGGCCTCTGGACCAACTCCGAGAGGCCCTGCTGTTGCAGGCCCGCCACCATCTCGTTGGGGTCGGTCAGGAATGATCACCCCCGGGCCCACCACCAGATTCTGTACCCGGATCACGGCTCCCACCTCATTCAGTTGGGAGAGGTCCACCTGGATACTGGATGGAAGGGCGGCCGGAAGGCACTCGACCATCACTTCGTTTAGCGGTCGCAACACCGTCACGTTCACCATTAAAGGTCTCTATAGGAGACCTCCTATACCGCCCCTACGAACTTCCCGTCGCAGTACAGATCGACACGGCTGCCGTCCAGGGGCAGCGGCAGGACCTTCTTGACCGCCTTTCGGCGGTCCGCTTCGGACAGCCGCTGATTGCAGAACACCTCCTGGCGGAGCCTGCCGATCTGCTCGCTTGTCACGTCGATACGAACGGTCCTCGTGCTCATCTGATATCACCATGCTTCCTAAAGTTGGGCCTCAGTACGGGGCGTGCCGCTCCATCCGAGGCCCTATCCTCGACCCGAGGTGGAGGGGTTACCCCTGCCCCAGACTTCCCGGCCGGCTCCCGATCGCGCCACAGCAGCCCGAGCAACTCTCCAACCGTGGCCGCGCGCTCGCCTGGGTGGCGCAATGGCAGGAAGGTGTTCAGACGGTACCGGTTGCGCCGGCCGACCCTCTCCCGCTCGATGTAGCCTTCCGCCAGCAGGTCCGCCACGATCTTACGGGCTGCGCGCTCCGTGATCCCCACTGCTTGGGCTATCTCTAAGCCGGTGCTGTCGGAGTAACGGCCCAGGAAGGTGAGCACCAACCCGTAGTTGGTGAGAAAGCTCCATGAAGCCATCGCATCCATCCTCCAAAGAATGCTTCTGCAGCAGTTGAAGCACTTTTCAACACGGCATAGGCGCGACCACGAACGATAATACATGAAACATAAATCACGTAATAGCATGCATCATACCACGTTTTGGCATGCTATAATGGCGCTCCGACAGCAATCCTGTGGGTGGCATGACGTTGCTGGCGGCGGGGAATGAACCCCCGCCCTACACCTCGCGAATTTGCCATGGAGAATGAGGAGCGTACCGATGGACTGGGGCAAACAGAACCGCATGGCGCGCATCATCAAACCCGACACGGGGCGGGCCGTATGGCTCGCCGTGGACCACGGCTACTTCCTCGGTCCGACGCGCCGGCTCGAGGTACCGCGCAAGACTATCGAACCCCTTCTACCCTACTGTGATGCACTGTTTGTGACGCGAGGAGTGCTGCGCAGTTCGGTGGATCCGAGCACCGGTACCCCCATCGTGCTGCGTGTGTCCGGAGGTTCCTCCATCATCGGGAAGGACCTTTCTGACGAAGGGATCACCACCTCGATGAGAGATGCCCTGCGCCTCAACGTGGATGGGATGGGCCTTTCTATATTCGTCGGGAGCGAGTACGAGAGCCAGACCCTGAAGAACCTGGCGACCCTCGTCAACGAAGCCGAGGAGTACGGGGTCCCCGTCCTGGCCGTCACGGCGGTGGGAAAGGAGTTGGAGAAGCGAGACGCTCGCTTCCTCGCGCTCAGCTGCCGGATCGCCGCCGAGTTGGGTGCCAGTGTCGTGAAGACCTACCACTGCGAGGGTTTCGAGAAGGTGGTGGAGGGTTGCCCGGTGCCCATCGTGATAGCCGGTGGACCGAAGCTGGAAACCGAGATGGATGTCTTCCAGCTCACCCACCAGGCGATCCAGCAGGGGGCCGTCGGTGTGGACATGGGGCGAAACATCTGGCAGAACGATTTCCCCGTGGCGATGGTCGAGGCGATCCGTTCTATTGTTCACCAGAACGCCACCCCTCAGGTGGCCCTGGTGCTGTACCAGGAAATCAAGAGAAGGGGATAGGGGAGGCCGGAGAAAGGTGCCAGATACCCAGCGAGTCGCGGTGTACTACAACAACCGGGACGTTCGGATCGAGGAGAGGCCGGTGCCGAAGATCGGTCCTGGCGAGCTGCTGATGCGGGTCGAGGCCTGTGGCATCTGCGGGAGCGACGTTCTGGAGTGGTATAGGATCAAGAAGGCGCCGCTTGTGCTGGGCCACGAGCTGGCCGGGGTCGTGGAAGCGGTGGGCGAGGGGGTGACCCGCTACCGGGAGGGCGACCGCATTTCCGTGGCCCACCATGTTCCCTGCAACAGCTGCCACTACTGTCTGAACGGCCACCCCACCATGTGCGAGACCCTTCTCCATCACACCAACATCGATCCCGGTGGTTTCGTCGAGTACTGTCGCGTCCCCGCTATCAACGTGGATCGGGGCGTCTTCCGGCTGCCCGACCAGCTGTCTTTCGAGGATGCCACGCTTGCGGAGCCCCTCGGCTGTGTCCTTCGGGGCCAGAGGATCACTGGACTGAAAACCGGCCAGAGCGTTCTGGTTCTGGGAAGCGGGATCGCGGGACTACTGCACGTTATGGCCGCAAGGGCTCAGGGGGCGGCCTTCATAGCCGCGACGGACGTACAAGACTATCGCCTGGAAGCGGCCCGGCGGTTCGGGGCCGACCTTACGATCAATGCGCGGGAGGATGTGCCGGCCCGCCTTCAGGAGAGGCTGGGGCATCTGGCCGACCTGGTCATCGTGAGCACCGGGGTGCAGGCAGTTGTCGCGCAGGCCTTTGCCTCCGTGGAGCGGGGTGGGACGGTGCTGTTCTTCGCCTCTACAGACCCCGGGGTCAGCACCCCACTGTCCATCAACGACTTCTTCTGGCGGCGGGATACCACGCTGACCACCACCTACGAGGCGGCGCCGGAGGACTACCAGCTGGCATTAGATCTGATCGCGGCTGGCCGGGTGCCGGTGGACCAGATGATCACTCACCGTGTGAACATGGCCAACGCTGCCCGGGGCTTCCAGATAGCAGCGGTCGGC
>DAHXJB010000493.1:0-2856 GCA_027372455.1 Chloroflexota bacterium
CCGATCTCCCTTATGCCGATCTGACCGGGGTCCCCCACGTGCACAGGGGCCCCATGCACCGCTGGGAAGCGGCTTGTCACCTGAACCGCTCGGACCACCTGCTGGTGGGGGATCGGTCGCATGGATACCACCAGCGGCCCCCAGAAGGCCCCTGCCCGGACGCACTCCCTGTCCGTGATATACATCGGCACCGTGACCTGCTCCTCCTGGTGCCTCACGGGGATGCCGTTCTGCTTCAGGGCTCGCTCGAACGTGAAGGAGCAACCCAGAAGGAAGCTTACCAGATCCTCCCTCCAGTACGAGCTGATGTCGGTGGGCTCCTCCACCAGCCGCCCTTTCCGATACACCCGATAGAGCGGGACGTCGGTGCGAAGATCGGCCTCGGGCGCGGCCATGGATGGATGTGGAGAACCCGGCTCCGTCACGTCCAAGACGGGACATGGCTTCGGGTTCCGCTGGCAGAACAGCAGGAAATCGAAAGCCAGCTCCCTGGGAAGGATCACCAGGTTGGCCTGGGCGTAATCCTGGCACACCCCCGCGGTGGTTCTTCGGAACTCAGACTTGCGGATCGCCTGCCACAGCTCTTGCGGGTGGGCAGAGGCTAGATCTACCATGGGGTCGCCTCCGTTTCATCTATGGCGGCTTTCAGACCCTCCTCCTGCCGCCGAAGGCTGTCGCGCGCCTCCTCCAGACTGACGGCCTGAAATCTCAGCCGCTCGCCCGGAAGACACTGCGCCACCAGGGGGATGTCCGCCTGGATCACCGTGGCTATCATGGTGTAGCCGCCGGTGGTCTGGTGGTCGGCCATCAGGATGATCGGCTGGCCATTCCCCGGAACCTGGATGCCTCCCAGCGGGATACCGCAGGAGATCAGGTCCGGACCCCTGGTGTGGTTTATCCGGGGTCCTTCCAGGCGATACCCCATTCGATTGGATAGGTTACTGATCTCATAGCTTCCCGAAAGGAAGCCACGGATCCCCTCCTCGGTGAATCTATCGGCGTGCGGCCCGAGGATCACTCTGACCGTCGGCTCGGCGCTGTAGCGAGGGCGGCGGTTAGGAGCCACGCTGGGGCGCGCCAGAGAAAGCATCGATCTGCCGATCGGCAGCTGGTCGCCTGTCCGGAGCACCCTTCCCTCCAGGCCGCCCACGGCTGCCATAAGGTAGGTGGAACGGGATCCCAGCCACTCGTCGACGGTGATCCCACCCGAGATGGCCAGGTATGCCCTGGCACCGGAGCGCCGCCCGGCGAAATCCAGCACTGTTCCCGGTCTCACCAGCTGCCGCCTCCAGCTCTCCATCTCGCGACCGTCCAGCCGCGGACCCAGATCACCGCCGGTGATGGCGATGGTGCACCCCTCCGTGAAGAGCAGTTTGGGGCCCAGCAGCGTAATCTCCAGGCCGGCCGAGCTGGGCGCGTTGCCCACCAGGGCGTTGGCGGCCTTCAGCGCAAACGGATCCATGGCGCCCGCAGTGGGGATGCCCAGCCGCTGGTATCCGAACCTTCCCAGGTCCTGAATGGTGGTTTGAAAACCCGGTTCGAGGATTTCTAACGGCACGGTTTACTCCCTTCCAGACGCTAAAGCGTCTGGCTGAAACACTAAAGCCCGCTGAAGCGGGCTGAGAACGCCCGCCAGCTGCGCAAAGCTTCGTATCCAGAGCGCCAATGAAAGCTAACGACCTGATCGGGTAATGGTGGCGGTGTCTATGCCTGCGGCTAAAGTCGTCGGACTGAACCGGGGAAGCCCGGTGAACCGGACTGCGCCCGGACAAAGCTGATCTAGCCTGCTTAGCCCGCTGCTTTAGCGGCGGGCGACCAAACTGCCGCATTCCTGATTCAGTTGTTAAACACCATCAGCGCCCTTCAGCGATTCAGCCGTGACGTTTACGTCACGGCGCGCTGCCTCCACGCCTATGTCAGCAATTGCCGGCATCCTTCTCCTGGCATTTCTCCAGCACCGCCAGCTCAGTGTCGTTCTGATGATGTTCTTTCTGGCGGTGGACGTATTCAACGACCCACGGCAACTGCTTCTCTCCGAAGGACACCACTCCGTACCCATTTTGCCAGACCAGAGGTGCGCGATCATTGTTGGCCGCGTTATTGAAGTAGTGGGCGCTTCCGCCTTTCAATCTCCCAACAGGATCACTCAACGCCTGCGCTGGCGGGACGGACCCTACGACGTGCACGTGATCCGGCATAACCCCTACAGCGTGAACGAGGCAGCCGAGCGCCTTAGTGGTCCGTCCGCCAAGTTTGCTGCACCTTTACCCGCCGCTAAAGCAGCGGGCTGAGAAAACGAAGCCCGCTGAAGCGGGCTGGGACCGCTGGCGGAACGAGACGGCTTGGTCTCAGCCCAGTTTACTGGGCTTGGTCTTTTCAGCCCGAGGCTTGAGCCTCGGGCATGGCTCGCGAAAGTGCGTCCCACTTGATGGACGGACCACTTAGTCTTTTCGGCTAGGTGAGTTTTGAGTTCCTCTTCGATGGCACTCGACAGCAAGTCTTCCCGATTCTTGGTGCCCCATACCAGATGGTAGAACAGCCTCCAATAGGCCATCCCTACCCTGCCTTCTCCTCACCCCTGGCAAGGTACTCCTTTTCGCTGATCGGAACGAAGCGCACCTGGTCGCCATCCTGCAGGTAGACTGGAGGATTTGCTTTCGGATCGAACAGCTTCAGGTAGGTTCGACCCAGCCACCGCCATCCACCAGGGCTGGTGAGAGAGTAGATGGTTGCCTGATTGGCGATCGCCACGGTGCCGGCCGGAACTCGCAACCTGGGGCTCTCCAGGCGAGGCAGCGCCAGATGCGGCGGCAACCCGCCCAGGTACGGGTTGCCCGGGGCGAAACCCAGCATGTA
>DAHXJB010000494.1:0-7996 GCA_027372455.1 Chloroflexota bacterium
GCCCCCGAGTAGTTGAAGTATCGCTTGAAGATCTCCATGGCGGTGGGGAACGCATTGCTGGGACCCCCACCCTTCTGGAGGAACACCGTGACCGTCACCTCGGGGTTGTCGTAGGGCGCGAATGCGGTGAACCAGCCGTGATAGGGCAGGATCCCTTGCGCGTCCCTAACGCCGGGAAACTCCGCCGTCCCCGTCTTGCCGGCCACCTTCAGGGCAGGGATGTTGTGCGCCCTCGTGTCGGGGTTCTGCGGGATCCGTATCATCGCCTCATGTATGATGTTGAGATTGGTGTCGCTGATCGGCAGCTTGCGGATCTCCTCCGGCTCCACGGTCCGGATCAGATGGTTCTCCGAGTCGCTGATGGAAGCCACCACATGGGGCTTCAGAAGGTGGCCGCCGTTCGCGATGGCGTTCGTGACGTTGGCCACCTGCAAGGGTGTGGCCAGCACGAAGCCCTGTCCGATGGACATCTCGTAGGTGTCCCCCGTCAACCACGCCTGCCCCAGGGCCTTCTGCTTCCACTTGGGGGTAGGGACGAGCCCGTCGACCTCGCCGGGCAGATCGATGCCGGTGGGGGCTCCGTAACCCATCAGGTCGGCCCACTTTGCCAGCCGCTCGTTGCCGAGTCCCTGGAAGTGGGTGGTCGGGTCGCCACCCCCCAGAGTGTAGTAGTAGACGTCACAGGAGTTGGCGAGCCCCGTCACGAAGTCCTCCAGACCGTGAACAGCCCAGCAGGGTAGGCGGGTGGAGAGGGCCGGGTTGTACTCGTTCGGTATGATCAACGCACCCTTGCAGACGATGTGGGTGTTGGCGTTGGCCACCCCCTCGTCAAGTGAAGCCGCAGCCGTCGCCAGCTTGAAAACGGAGCCCGGGGCGAAGGTGCCGCTGATGGCGTAGTTGATCATCGGTTTCCGGGGATCGTTCAGCACCGCGTTGAGGTCCGAGGCCCGGACGGTGCCCGAGAACAGGTTGTTGTCGTAGCTGGGAAGGCTCACAATCGAGAGTACCTGCCCGTTTCGTGGGTCCATGACGATGGCCACCGCCGAGTCTGCCTTCATCTTCGCCATCTCGTCGCCCAGGATCTGCGCCACATCCTTCTGCAGATCGACGTCGATGGTCAGCGTCAGGTTGTGCCCCGGCACAGGACTGTCGACGCGAATGTCCCCCACCGGACGCTCCATGGCGTCCACCTCGTACAGCTTCTTTCCCGGTTGACCTCGTAACTCCTGCTCGTAGCTCGCCTCAACCCCGGCAGCCCCGATCTTGTCCTCGGCCCGATAGGCTGCTGCCTTGTCGTTCTGGTGAGCTGCCAACTGCTGCTCCGTGATCGGAAGCATGTAGCCGAGGATGTGGGATAGGAGCGGCCCGTGCGGATACAGGCGGCTGGACTCGGGCTGGACGATCACCCCCGGCAACTGCAGGTGCTGCTCCTCGACCTGCAGCACCACGTCCCGCTCCACGTCCGACTTGACCGGCACAGGGGTGTAAGCATCCCCCTTGCTGGCGCTCACCTTGGCAGCAATGTCCGCCGGGGCCATGCCGAGGAGACTCCCCAGCAGGGAGTACATCCGGTCTGTGCCCCCCTTGGGCAACGCCGCCGGAACGATCGAGACCTGGAAGCTGGGGGTGTTGGCCGCGACGATCTGGTGGTTTCGGTCGTATATGACGCCGCGAGGGGCGTCCACCGGGCTAACCCGGAAGCGGTTGATGTCGGCCAACTGGCGGAAGCTATGGCCTTCAACTATCTGAAGCTTCCAAAGCTGGCCCAACAGGAGGCTGAAAGTCAGCACTGTCCCACCCCTCAGCAGGAAAAGCCTCCGGGTGATGCCCGGTTTCTTCTCCGGCTCCTTTTGAGTGGGCAGGGAGTAGCCATCAGCCGGCCCTGAGCTTACCATCGCATACATTCCTCTACGGCTATTCCTCGCCCTTTTCGGGGTCCTGTCTTCTCAACCAAAGCGAAGGTCTGGAGGTTGGGACAGAAGGTGCCACGGGCCAAGGGAATAGTCTCTGGACCGCAGGAATCGTCGCACCGTATCCTGAATGCCGGCTGAGACGAGGCTTAAGGGAAGGTGAGAGTCTCAAAGCTGAGATATGGCACCTAAAGGCCGGGCACGAGGATATGAGCCGTTACGAGGAGCCCGAACAGCATCACCACGCCGGACAGGGACCAGACGGCATACCGGTGCACTCCCTTCATGCGAAGCCCATCTGGCAAGACGCGAGCCTCCAGGACGAGGAGGAAGCCCAGGACCACGGGCAGGAGAACGGCATTCATCACTTCAACGTCGATGGTGAGCGTAACCAGGGGTAGCCCCGAGAGAACGAGGGCTGCCCCACCGACGAGCGCAACGGTGTAGGCAAGGTAGAACCAGGGGGCTTCCCGAAGCTGGCTGTCGAGACTATGGGGCAGCCCGAAGGCTTCGCTCATGGCTCCCGAGGCGGCGGCAGACACTACCAGGGCCGCGACGAAGGAAGCGCCGACGATGCCGAGCCCGAAGGCAACGCGTGCTCCTCCCCACCCGAGGAAAGGCTCCAGGGCGATCGCGATCTGCTGGATATCGTTCAGTGGCCGAGCGGGGTTGGTACGTCCTATGGTTGCCGCCGTCGCGGCGATCACCGCGATCATCACCAGTTGGGTCACTATCGATCCAGCTAGGGTGTCCAGGCGTGCCGACTTCAACTGCTTGAGGGTCAACTTCTTGTCGATAACGGCATTCTGCTGGTAGAACACCATCCAGGGCATGATGACCGCGCCCACGTTTGCCGCCAACAGGAACAGGTAGTCGGGATCTGCCAGAGGAATGGACTGCACGCCGGCGAGCACGGCCTCGGTGCTGGAGTGCGCCATGAGCGCCGCGGGAAGGAAGAGCAGTTCGAACAGCCCGACGGCGATCCCGACACGTTCGAACCGCTGGTAGCTACCGGTCAGCCCGATGGCAATAAGAAGCAGTGTAGCGGAGGAAACTCCCAGCCATGGCGGCACTCCGAACAGCTGCCCGACGGCAGAGATGCCGGCGAACTCCGTGACTAGGGCCCCGAGGGCGGCAAGAAACAGGGTTGACACCGACAGGAAGGCCCATCCGTACCCGAATCGCTCCCGAATGAGCTCGCCATGCCCCTTCCGGGTCGCGATCCCCAATCGAACCGCCACTTCCTGGACCAGATACAGGACAGGGATCAGAAGGATCTGGAGAAGGATCATCTGGTAGCCCCAGCGGGCCCCGGACTGAGCGGCGGTGACGATGCTGCCGGCATCGGTATCGGCGAGCATGACCATCAGGCCGGGCCCAACCGCGGCGACCGCCGCAGCCAAGGCCGGGCCGTGGTGGCGGAGCATTCGCCCCCTGCGCACGACCAGGCCATGATCGACAAGCTCTACCGGCTTCGTAGTTCCGGCGATGGGCCGGTCACAGCGGACCTCCATTAGAGACGCTCCGTGGTAGAATAGTGGATGGTTCTTGCGACCGCGTCCAACCATCTATATAGTAGTGCAATTGCGAAGCGTTCGCAACAACTTGCCGCCAGTTTAACCCGCGCTTCTGAGCCCCCCGCTGAGACTGGCCTTGGAGTTTCCTGAGTCCCACACCTCGCGGCAACTGGCAACCGCACGACACCGGCGTCGTGAACGGTGATCTCGGTGGAGGAGCGCCCGTCTTAATGTGAGCTATTCCGATTGGGAACCGTGAGCCGGTCCTAGCGCGCAGCTGGCAGGGTGAAGGAAAAGGTGGAACCCTGTCCCGGACCTGGGCTCTCGGCCCAGATCCGGCCGCCCATGGCCTCCACCAGCGCCTTGGCGATAGTGAGCCCGATGCCGGATCCCCCGGCTGCCCGGCTGCGGGCACCGTCGCTCCGGTAGAACCGCTCGAACAGATGGGGCAGGTGCTCTGGAGCCACGCCGATGCCGGTGTCTCGCACACGAAAGACGATCTCGCCATCTCGGTGCTCCACCGAGACCTCCACGCGGCCACCGGCCGGGGTGTATCGGAGGGCGTTGGAGAGCAGGTTACCGAGGACCTGCACGGCCCTGTCCTCATCGGCGACTACCTTGGGCAGCCTGGAGCCCGTGACTACAGTAAGGGTCAACCCTTTCTCCGCAAACTCGGGGCCAATTCGCGCAAGCACGAGACTCGTCAAACGATCCGGGGCGATCGGTTTGGGGTTGATCGACATCTGGCGGGACTCGGCGCGGGAGAGCTCCTGCAGGTCCTCGACCAGGCGGCGGAGGCGACCGGTCTCACCGAGAAGAAAGGTCCAGGTCTCCTCGGAAGGCTGGACGACACCGTCGACCAGCCCCTCCAGGTAACCCTGAAGGTTGGCGATGGGCGTCCGCAGCTCGTGGGCTACGTTCCCGATCAACTCCCGCCGCCTTCGCTCCGCTGCCTCCAAGGCGTCCGCCATCTCGTTGAAATTGGCGGCTAGATGGCCCAATTCGTCGGGGTCTTCCACCTGTACCCTCTCAGCGTAGTGTCCAGAAGCGATCCGCCGAGAGGCAAGTGCCATACTCCGGACTGGCCGGGCGATGCGCCCCGAGACGAAGATGCTCACCACGATTGCGGTCATCGCCGCCGCGCCAGCAGCCCAGATGAGCGACACGCCGACCGCCTGGCGAAAGGCCTGAGCCGTCACTTCCCTCATGCCCGCGGTCATCCGCTCGCCCATCATGGAGCCCATCCCCTGCGCTTGCGGCCCCATGGTCTCCGTCATCAACTGGTCGAACAGGTTCGGGGCCGTCAGCCCCATCGCTAGGAGAAGGGTCACCACCCCTACCGCGACCACCAGCAGGTGGGCAGCCAGCATCTTCGACCGGACGCTAGTTCGAACTCCCCGCGGCATGGACTTACTCCTTGGGAGGCGCAAACCGGTAGCCAACGCCCCGCACCGTCTGGACGTAGCAGGGGCTGGCCGAATCTTCCTCCAGCTTCTTGCGGAGGTTCCCCACGTGGACGTCGACCACGTGGTCGTCGTAGTACTCGTCCCCCCAGACCCGCTCCAGCAGTTGTGATCGGGTGAAGACCTGTCCAGGGTGGGCCGCCATGGTAGCTAGCAGGGCAAACTCGCGAGCGGTCAGCCCTACAGGTTGGCCCTGCAAGGTCACCTCGTAGCGGGCAGCATCGATAATGAGTTCGCCGAAGCGCATGGGTGGAGGAGCTTCTTGGATTGCCGCCCCCGTGCGCGGCCGGCGCAGCATCGCCTTGACGCGGGCCACCAACTCCCGAGGGGAGAAGGGCTTGGTCAGGTAGTCGTCGGCGCCCACCGAGAGGCCGACGATCTTGTCGATCTCCCCCGACCTGGCCGTCAGCATCAGGACGTAGGCGTCGGAGAACTGTCGCAGCTGACGGCAGACCTCGATGCCATCGATGCCAGGGAGCATGACGTCGAGCACAACCAGATCGGGCTGTTTCGAGCGCGCCAGTTCGAGAGCCGTGGGGCCGTCTAGGGCGGTGAGCAACTCGAAGCCCTCCCGCCGGAGATATCCTTCCACCAACTCTACCAGCTTCTCCTCGTCGTCCACCACCAACACCGTTGTCAATTGGCCCTAGCCCTCTTCATGGATCGGATTGCAGTCCTTGCCGGCACCCCGGCGTTCTCAACCGGCCACAATAATTATACCGCCATCGACCTGATACCCCAGGTGAGCCGTCCACCGGGCAGTGCACCGGAACCTGCCAACAATAGCAGCACACCCACGACCAGGAGGATCAGCAGACCCCAACCCCAGGGGGTCCCCATCATGCCGGCTATCCCGCCCATCATGCCGCCGGTCATGCCACCTCCCACGAGGAACAGGTCGAGCGCTAGAAATACGACCACAAGCAGCAGCACCGTCATCAAGATGCTGCCGGGATCCGAACCGAAGACCACAGGATACCTCCTTCCAAACACAGGCGATGGGAGCCATGTGGCTCCCATCGCTGAGACTGTTCCTATTGCTGTTCTTCGCTCTGCATCTGGATGAAGGCGCCGTGCCAGTTGTGGTACCAGACCTGCCCGGTGTAAGCGTTTACCGAGAGCATGCCGGTGATCTTGCCATCCTTGAGGGTGTGCATGGTGTAGTAGCCGTAGAAGGAGTCCGGCTGCTGCTCCGTAGTGCTCCCCGGCTGGTTGGCGTCCAGCCACTGTTGGGCTATGGACTTCGCCTGGTCCACGCTCACCTTCTCCTGTCCGCCGGGAGCGCCGCCCCACCATCCGCCCATCATCTGCGCCATGGGGTTGTACTTGGTGTTCCACATCATGTTGGGGCCGTACTCGGGGAAGACGCTGCCGGTGGTCTTGTTTACCAGCACCTCCATGGCTCCCTTGCCGGTGTCCTTCTCCCCGATAATGGCGTAGAAGTTGTTCTGGAACTCCATCACCTCGTTGATTTTCAGGTTGGGATTTCCGATGGACGAGACGTAGTCTTGCACGGCCTGCTTGGCATCGTCTATGGAGATGCTCTTGCCATTCGCGGGGGGGTTCGATCCCCAGCCGCCCATCATCCCGCCCATCATCCCGCCCCAGCCGCCGCCGTAGCTGCCACCCATCATCCCGCCGGGTCCCCAACCGGAACCGTTGGGGCCGGCCTGCTGGGCCAGGGCCGTGCCGACGGTCCCAATGGCAAGGGCGGCCACTAGCAAAACGCCTCCCAGGATTCCTAAGGTCCGAACTTTCATCGTATAGCTCCCTATCCTGTCTTTCGCCCGCTACTGGGCTAGGTCCTGCTTAGCCTGCTGGTACTCTGCCGCGGTGAGCTCCCCATTGGCATACCGACGCTTCAGGATCTCCAAAGGTGTGTCCTGCACCGATTCCTGTCGGCCTGGGAACAACCGCGCGGCCCCCCACACCACCAGGAAAACGACGCCAACCCAGAATAGCACCGGAACCAACATCCACAGCCAGCCGAGTCCGCCCATCAGGCCCCAACCCCAACCACCATATCCCATCATCGTCGTTACCTCCTCGGGGTCAGTTCCCCTTCGTTCTGACGAGAGTATGCCAGACGAGTGTGAAGGCAATGTGTTGCGAAGATCAAGATTAGATCAAGACCGAAGGGTTCCGACGGGAGTCTATCATCTTGGCCCCGCCATCGCGGTAGTGCCCAGAACGAGGATGATCCCCAGGGTGGCGGCTCCAAGGGCAAGTTGCCAGATCCGTTCGAGACGCGCCGAGGCAAGTAGCTTGCGACCCTCAGCTGAGCTTTCACCCTCCACCAGCGCCGGCCGAGGCTGCCTGAGGGATTCCCACAACAGCAAGAAGATCGGCACAGCCACAAGGGCCATCACCAGCATGGTGGCGGTGTCGTCCCTCAAAAGGTATCCGAGCGTCGCCACAATCTCCCCGTTGAGGGGGATCACCTTGGCTTCGCCGAACGCATGGACGGCGCCGGCCAGGAGCTTGGCTGCGAGGAGCAGCAACACCACACCTGTGACCTTGAAGAAGCGACCGAGATTGATCTTGAGACTGCCGCGGATGAAGAGGGCCGCGAAGAGGCCGGCGAGCGCGAGGCCGATGATAGCCCCGATAAAGCCGAGCGGGTTTGCTTTCTCACCTGAGCCGACCGCAGCGAGGAACAGCACGGTTTCCACGCCTTCCCTGAAGACCATGAAGAAAGTGAAGAGCAGGAGACCGATGACCGAGACCCTGCCGGTCTCGGCGCCTCCCGTGATTGCGGAGAGCCTGGACTCCATCTCACCCTTGAGGCCGCGAGCGGTCCGCCACATCCACACGACCATGCTCGCCACGAACAGCCCCGCTACCCCCAACAACGTTCCCTCCAGGTACTCGTTGTCGGGATCGAAGTCGATGGCCCGGAAGAGCCAGGCAACGCCGATACTGGCGATGACGGCGAGGAGCAATCCGAGATAGACTGGCATCTTGAGTGAATCGCGTCCCGTCTTTGTCAGGTATGCTAGGATGATCCCTATTACCAGAGCGGCTTCTATGCCTTCTCGCAGGGTGATAACCAGGGACTCAACCATGGGTTCCTCCTCTCTGATAGGACCTTGTCGTTGGAGCCGAA
>DAHXJB010000508.1:0-5081 GCA_027372455.1 Chloroflexota bacterium
GGATCGGTATCGACACCAGGAGGGCGGGGATGGCATTTCTCAGCACCCAGTTGAGGACCACCAGATCCAGCACGTTCCCCAAAATGGCAGCCAGCAGTATCACGGTGACCATGCCCCGCACAAGGGTCACCGCTGTGGTCCCCTGGATCAAAGCCAAGATCCAGTAGACAATCACTGCCACAATGAGGATGTCGATGCCCGCACGGATGTCGATACGCGACAGCGTCGACACCACCATCTCGATAAAGCTCGTCATATGACTGGCCCCAGTTCTTCCGCGCTCAATCCGCCAGCCCCGCGGGCAAGCCAAGCCTGCTCAGGGTTTCGAGAAGCTCCCCTCGCCCGCTTTCATCGCCCATCAACTGGAGGACCCTAGCCAGGGCAGCACGTGCCACCTCATCGGTTTCCTCGGCTTCCAGGGCAGCGCGCAACAGGCCAACCGCCCCCTCACGATCCCCGCTCGCGAAGCTGGCTTCCGCCAGGTGAAGCAGTTCTTCCAACGGCGGGGTACCTATTATCGATCGCCGAGTGCTGGATTCCCTGTCTCTCCCCATCTCCACCAAGTCGGCCTCGGCCAGACGATTCTGTGCCCTTAGCAACTGTACCAGACGAACACGATCCGCGCCATCGCCAACCCCGCTGGAGACCCTCCACTGGAGCACCTCGAGGGCCTGCTGAGGAGCACCTCTCATCTCATACAGGTTCAACAGCCGCTGAGACCGCTCCCGGGCATCCTTAGCCCGCTTCTGAGCCACCAGAAGCCTGGCGAGGAGTGACTGCGCAGGCAGGAAATCCGGGTAGTATGCGATCAGCCGGAAGCTCTCGTCCGCCGCGGAGCGAAATCGTCCGCTTTCCAGTAGCTCCTCGGCCTTCCTCAGAGTCAGCACTACCTCCCCGCGCCGCTCGGGTTGCAGTGAGGCCAATTCCTCCAGATGCTCGGCGCCGCACCGTCCGAGAAGCTGAGCAATCACCTCGGCGCTGTCCTCCACATCCGGGCTTTGAAGTCGCTCGGCTGGAAGGATGGAGCGAAGCCAGAGCAAGCCTTCGGTCGCGGCCTGCAGGTCACCCGATACAGCCCTCCCAATCAGGATGTCCAACAGCAGCTTCACGGCAAGTCCCTGAGACGGTGTCATCTCCGGGCTGGAAGCCTCGAGGACGAGGCGGACCCTCTCCTCCGCCAGGTCCAGCTCCCCGGTCGCCAGCTGTAGACGAGCCATCCCCAGGAGGGCTCGAGGCAAACGAGGGGAGAGTTCCAACGCCTGCCCGTAAGCCTCGGCAGCCTGCTCGAACTCCTCGACCTGCTCGTGAGCCTCGGCCAGCTCGGCCAACTGCTCCGCGATGGCATTTCCCGAAGAGCCTTCCTCGTCAACATCGCCATCCGTGCCCTCATCGAATGCCTCGACAGCGCGTTCGCTTGGGAGGCTCAGGTCGACCGTCACCTGTGACGCCTCGCCCTCCGTCAGCTCGACCTGTGATGGGGAATGTTCAGCGGAAGGGGCTTCCTCCAGTTCAGGCTCGGCAACCTCGATCTCTCCATCCAGGGTAAGAGCTTCGAGCTGCTCCTCGGCAGGAACCGCCTCAGAAGACTCCTCTCCAGGCAACAAATTACTGGGCGCTTCCCCTTCGACCGTCGGCGCCGCGTCCTCCGAGGTAGTTTCATCCGTGGTGAACTCCTGGAGTAGCGAGGAGGCCACCTCTATCGGAGGCTCCTCGACCAGCGAAAGGGGCTCCTTGTCCAACGAGGGGAGATCCTCCGAAGGCTCCACGACCGACGGGGGGAACTTCTCCAAATCCCCCTCGACCAGCGTGGAGAGCTCTCCCAAAGACTCCAGAGGCCGTGCGGCACTAGCATCTTCACAGGGTTCGGGTTCAGGCGCGCTGGCATCTTCCACCGCGGGCGCAAACTCCTCCGCCCTCAACTCGTGCTGGAACGGCTCGGTCAGTTCCACAACCGGGGCAGCTGTGGACGAATCGTGAACCTCGGTAAGAGCATCCACGTCAGATGAAGGAAGCGGAGCAGACGGTTCGGTATCAGCCGTCTCCGAGATAGACGATCCCAGGTCTGGGATAGTCGGGATCAACCTGGCGAGATCATCGGGGGTAGTGGTTTCTCCCCTGGCGGTAGCTCGCCATGAATGGGCCAGGGCTCCCCGAATAGAGGCCAGCAGCGGCAGCACAAGCGGATTGGATGGATCCAAGGTCTGAGCTCTCGCCACCACAGCTATCGCTTCCTCGAACCGCCCTTCCAGGGCCAACTGCCTAGCCAGTCCCAGATAGGAGGGCATCAGGCCGGAGATCATCCCAGCCTGGACCGCGGCCTCCATCGTTGCGTCCCACAAGACAAGATCGTCAGGTTTCAGCGCCACCGCCTTTTGCCACGCCTTGAGGGCTTCGTTTGGAGCTCGCCGAAGAGTGTGGAGCTCTGCCAGACCCTGGTAGCTGGCAACAGCCGCGTTGATATCGCCCATGGTCTCCTGAACCTCGGCCAGTCGGAGCAACATGGACAGGTTGGAGGGCTGCTCTCTCCACAACTCCTGGTAGAGCTGCCGGGCTTCCTGCAGATGGTCGGCCTTGTAGAGAGCCATGGCAAGGTAGGTGCGCGCCGAAAGGTCACCTGGGGAGAACTCCAGGGCATGGCGGTACTCCTCTACCGCATCCTCCCATCTCCCCTTCCAGGCATAGGCTGAGCCGCGCTTCAACGCCTCCTGAAAGGAGCTGTTCCCTTTTCCGGAGTTCTTCCCGGATGGAGCACGCGAGTTACCGCCACCACCCTTTGATATGGCACCGCCCGCTGCGGTGAAAGGGTTGACCATCCCAACCTCTCAGTTCCAGCGGCCGTCCGTCAGCCGGCAAACAACCAGGAGAGCAGTCCCTTCTGGGCATGGAGTCGGTTCTCTGCCTGCTCGAACACCACCGATTGAGGTCCGTCCATCACCTCATCGGTGATCTCATCTCCCCGATGCGCCGGCAGGTCATGCATCACCACGGCATCCGGTTTGGCCAACCGGAGAAGCTCCGCATCTATCCTGTAGGCCGCGAAGGCCTGCCTTCGAAGCTGCGACTCATCCTCCTGGCCCATGCTGGTCCAAACGTCCGTATACAACACGTCGGCACCCTCGGCGGCAGCGCGAGGACTTGTCAAGATGGAGAGGGTAGCTCCGGTAGCCTCGCGGTCGGCTGCTGCCGATTCCACCACCCCGGGGTCGGGCTCGTAGCCCGGTGGACATGCGACTCGCAAATTGAGACCAACCTTAGCTGCGCCCAGAATGAGGGAATGCAGCACGTTGTTGCCATCCCCTATGTAGGCCATAACCGAGCCGGCAAGCCGATCCTTTTTCTCTCGAACTGTCAAGAGATCTGCCAGGCATTGGCAGGGATGGCTCCAGTCCGAGAGCGCATTCACCACCGGCACAGTGGAGTAGCTGGCCAGCATCTCCAGATCGGAATGGCGATTGGTCCGGGCCACGACGCAGTCAACATACCGGCTCAACACCCTGGCAACATCGGCAACGCTCTCGCGCTCGCCCAGGCCAACCTCACGCGGCGAAAGGTAAAGGGCATGGCCACCTAACTGCCGAATGCCCTGCTCGAAGGAGACCCTGGTTCGGAGAGACGGCTTCTGAAAAAGCAGCGCCACCGTCTTCCATTGCAACTCGGTGCGCCATCGCCCCTGACGTGTCTCCTCTTTCAGGGTTGTGGCCCGCTCCAGGATCCTGCCCAGATCGTCTCGCGACAGGTCGGCAATGCTGAGGAAGTTTCGCATGTGGTCCCCCTGCTGGTAATCGGGAGATGTTGTTCACCGAAGAGCACGGATCGGGTCGCGACGGGGGTTGGTCTGGCAACGCGACCCTGGGAGGCGCCAGGGAAAACCGCGATACAGTCGCGCCCGTGCCGGCCTGCCAGCAGAAGTGATGCTCCCGTAGCTACTCACCCAGCCGGCGCGGCGCAAGTATACCATAATCGTCTGCCTCTCGAATGGCATAAGTCGTGCTTACTCGATAACCTCGTGGCTACAAGGGGCTGCGACCTCAACGATGGAGGAGTCACCATGATAGGCCTGCTGGAAGCAATCCTGTGGCTCATAGTTGTCGCCCTGGTGGTGTTTTGGATAGTTGGCTTCTTCTTCGCCCATCTGGGTGCACTGGTGTGGATAGCGCTGGTTATCGCTGCCATCATCCTCGTCTGGAACCTGCTGACCAGAGGCAGGGCGACGCTATGATAATGACGGCGAGATCGGCCCGGGGACAATCCCCGGGCCGATCTCGCGTTGGCGTCGGGTTGGATCCCCGCGATCCGCTCTAAGAAGGGGCCACGAGCAACAGGGATCCCGCCAGGATGGGAGTTACAACCATCGCCACCCTGATCAACTGACGTGGCGCGCGCTTGGTGAACTTGGCGCCGACGAAGCTTCCGGTTGACAGCCCCAGCACCACACTGACCAGCAACCCCGGGTTCACATTCCCTCCCTGGGCGAAGCGAAGAGCACCGGCGAGACTCATAAGTGCAAGGGCCAGCATCGCCGTTCCCACCGTCTTCCGAAGATCCGTGCCCTTTAGGATAAGGAGCCCGGCCTGGATCCATGGTGCGGTACCGATGCTCAGGAAACCAGAGCCGAACCCGCATACGGCGCCGATCAGGCTGGATCGCGGTAGTTCGCTCCACCACCTTCTCATCAGCGACCTCATCCCTACCGGCGGCTTCCCTTCAGTGGAGGCCCTCGTTCTCCAGTAGACCACCGTCGAGTTGGCGATCAGGGTTAGAGCAGCGATTGTCTTCAGCTGTTGTGCTCCGGTTGCCAACGCCAGACCACCACCCAGGTAAGCCCCCACCATACCCACCAGGCCCACCTGCACTGCCGCGATCGGGTCGACGTTGCCTTCTCGCAGGTGGCTCCAGCCACCCACGGTGGCGGTAGTGAACATCGCGCCCAGACCCGTGCCGAAGGCCAGGTGGACGGGAACGTGGAAGACAAGTATCAATAGCGCCGTTATAAAACCGGCCCCACCGAGCCCCACGAAACCGAACAGCAACCCCAGCGCGCACATGACCACGGAGATGGTGAGGTCCAGGGTTGTACTCCC
>DAHXJB010000538.1:0-8836 GCA_027372455.1 Chloroflexota bacterium
TACAGAGGGACCAGAAGAGCTATGCCATCGTGCCCAGGACGCCGTTGGGGCTGGTGACGCCCTACATCCTGGAAAACGTCGCGAGGGTGGCGCGCAAGTACAACATACCTGTGGTCAAGATCACCTCCGCCCAGAGGATGGCTATCGTGGGCATCAAGCCCGAGTTGGTCGACGGGATCTGGCAAGAACTCGGCATGGATGTGGGGCCGGCGGCAGAAGTATGCGTGCACTACGTCAAGGCCTGCCCCGGAAACAGGTTGTGCAAGTACGGCATTCAGGATTCCATCGGACTCGGCATGGAGCTCGAGAAGCTCTTTGTTGGGATGGCTGTCCCCGCCAAGGTGAAGATGGGTGTCTCCGGTTGTCCCTTCAACTGCGGTGAAAGCTACGTGCGGGACTTTGGGGTTTTCGGGAAGAAGGCGGGGTGGACGGTTGTCTTTGGCGGAAACTCGGGCGCCAAACCGCGGATCGGAGACGTTATCGCCAAGGACTTGACAGACGGTGAGGTTCTCGAACTGGCGGCAAGATGTTTGCAGTACTACGCGGCCAACGGAAGGAACAGGGAGAGGACCGCACGTTTCATAGAGCGAATCGGCATTGAAGAGTTCAAGAAGGCTGTTCTCTCGTGAGATAACCCTGCGAAGGGAGTTGGGAAGGAGGATCCTCATGGCCACAGTAGGGGAACGCAGGACGATGATCGCCGGGATAAAGGAGCTTCCGGCCAGGTTGGAGGCCGCCGTTGGGGGGCTTAGCGATGCTCAGTTGGACGAGCCAGGGGGAGAGGGCGAGTGGTCGGTCCGGCAGGTGGTCCACCACATGGCCGATGCCCACATGAACGGCTTCATACGAATGAAGCTGGTCCTCACCGAGGACAAGCCGATCCTGAAACCGTACGATCAGGAGAAGTGGGCCGAGCTTCCCGACACCACACGTGCGCCGTTGGAGCCGTCCATGGAGATCCTGAGGGGGGTTCACGAGCGGTGGTCCACCCTCCTGGAGAGCCTGTCGGAATCTGACTGGCAGCGGCAGGGGGTGCACCTGGAGGCAGGCCTGCTGACTCTGGACGATCTGCTCTCCACGTTCGTGCGTCACGGTGAGAACCACCTGCAGCAGATCGCGAAGATTCGGGCTGCGCACCGAGGGTCATTGGACCGCGCATGACCTGGAGGACGAGCCACGGCTGAATCCCACAGTGGTGCTGGAGTGATCGATATGGAGAGGTGTCCCTGGTGTGGCACCGATGAGCTGTACGTGCGCTACCACGACGAGGAGTGGGGGGTTCCCGTCCACGACGATCGGAAGCAGTTTGAGTTCCTCCTGCTGGAGGCGGCACAGGCAGGACTGAGCTGGATAACGATCCTGCGAAAGCGGGAGGGTTACCGGAGCGCCTTTGCCGATTTCGACCCGCAGCATGTGGCCCGATTCGGAGATCGGCAGATCGAGCAGTTGATGGCCAATCCTGATATCGTCAGGAACCTCCGGAAGATCCGGGCCGCTATCAATAACGCGGCCAGGTTCCTGGAGGTACAGCTGGAGTTCGGCAGTTTCGACTCCTACATCTGGCGCTTCGTGGATAAGAAGCCGGTCCCCAACCGCTGGCAGACCCTGGCCGAGATACCGTGCAAGACCGCGCTCTCCGAGGAAGTTAGCAACGACCTCCGTCGCCGGGGTTTCACCTTCCTTGGGCCTGTCGTGGTCTACTCCCATCTGCAGGCGGTGGGGCTGGTCAACGACCATTTGGTGAGCTGTTTCCGTCACCAAGAGCTCGCCCGTCTGTAGATCTGCCTGGGAACGCCATCTCTCCTCCTACTGGGCGCCCCATCCATTCACCGCCACCAGGGTGGGCGGCAGCTGCGTTCTGATGTGCGAGGGGACGATGGAGATCCCCGCCTACGCCAGATGATCCAGGCTGTAACTCCGGAAGACATCCGGAAGGAAGAGCTTCGCGGTGGGGGCGACCTGATGCAGGGTGTGTTTGAACTCGGCCAGATTCAGTGGCCGTGAAGTTGGTACAGTCGGGGCGAGCGATGCGAACATTGGATGGACCGGGCTGAACATAGGGCGGAAGAGATCATCCCAATGGATCGGGATAACGACGTGGGGTCGCACCTGGCGCATGAGGGCATCGTAGTAACCTCGCTTCCGCTGAGGGCCCACCAGCAGCAGTTCCGCCCGTGTTGCCGCTTCCGGGTTCTCACTGTTCCAGAGGAGCATCCGGTATCCGCCCGCATTGATCAGGAAGCTGAAGTTCACATCCCTTCGGTAGTCCCTGACCTGCAGCGAGGGGCGCAGATCGTTGGGGAGGAGGTCCGAGAAGATGGGCCTGTCCAGAACGGTCCCTTGGCTGGCCTCCATCACCTGAACTCGGAATGCACCCAGGGGGAGGTCGTCGTTGGCGTGGATCCAATGGAGCTGCTCGCCGGCTACACCCAGGATGGAGAGCAGCCGGCAGCTGTTACGCGAGCCTAGCGCGAGGGCGCCGGTACTTCGGACCACTTCGGGCACATCCATCAGGTGGTCCCAGTAGGAGTGGGTTAGCAGGACGAAATCGCAACGGGGCAGCCTGGCGGCCACGAGCGAACGGTCAGGGACAACCCGACCGAACCATACTCGGCGGAAGGGGGGGCGGCTGAAGAAGGGGTCCACGGCCACCACCTCCTCGTCGCTGCTCAGCTCGATCCCACCCACCCCCAACCAGCGGAAACGGATCTGCCCTCCCAGCATACCCTATCCCTCCTCTGTTCCGGCAGAAGCAGAAAGCCTGCCAGCAGCAGAGGAGGGGGGATGGTTTAGCGACGGTGTGCCAGTCGTAGGGGCGAGCGGCGCTCGCCCTGGGGCCAGGATAGGCCACTGGAGCCACCTGGGCGACCGGCCGGTCGCCCCTACTGTTACGCTGTCTCGCCGTTTCTGTGAACCATGCCAGGAGGGAGGATAGTCTTCGAGAAGCGTGACAACCTGTCAGAGCTTCGTCTTCAGGAAGGCTCCCAGCGCCTTATCGGATTGCCGGATATGATGGTTCAACCAGTCGATTACCCGTCGCTGAAGAGCCAGGACCAAAGTGGTGGAAGCCCCGTCGGTTTTGTAGCTCTTCGCCAGGTTGCCGAAATCTCGTACGAAGGCCAGGTGCTCGCCCTTGTGAGCGGTGATCCCGCCGTAGCCATGCTGGATCATGGCCTTCTCTTCCGTGCCAAAATGAGTTACCACGTAGTCTGAAAGGAAGCGGATCAACTTTTCGATCTCGTCTCGGCCCTTTCCTTGACTGCTGGCCTCCAGCAGCTGGTCGATCCTCTTGAACAGCTCTTTGTGCTGGTCGTCGATCAGGCTCACGCCCACGGCAAGGTCTGGTGTCCACTGTACTGCTGTCACGCCAATGCCTCCTGCTTCCGATGAACTGATAATGAGCCCTGATCTCTGAGTGAGGTGCAGGGCATACTTTCCTCTCGGGATGATTCATCGGCAGCAGATTGGCCACTCTGAAGAGCTGCTTTGAAGTATGTGGATGCGCCCACGACCTCCTGACAATCGCAGGCCGTTGGATGGCTGTCAGTTGCTTGCGGGGTAGCCCTCGTCGGCCATGACCTGCTTGATCCGTGCCAGATCTACCTTGGTCGAATCGAAGGTCACCTGGACGTCCTTGGTGGCGACGTTGGCCTCCACGCCGGAGACGCCATCCAGCTTGTTCACGGCCTTCTTGATCGTCATGACGCAGTGCATGCAAGAGATGTCGGGTGCGTGCAGGGTCTTGGTTTCCATGAGGCTTTCTCCTTCATTCATTTGTTTTGCAGAGGACTGAGCTATGAGGACCGAGGACTGAGGGATTTCGCCTCGCTCAGTCCTCGGTCCTCGGTCCTACCACTTCGCCGGCTTGAACCGGCGGAGCCGCAGGGAGTTGCTGACCACCGATACCGAGGACATCGCCATGGCGACCCCCGAGAAGACCGGGTTCAACAGGATCCCGAAGAAGGGGTACCAGAGCCCGGCTGCCAGCGGGATCAGCACCACGTTGTAGCCGAATGCCCAGAACAGATTCTGTTTGATGGTGCGGATGGTTTGCTTGGATAGCCGAATGGCCGTCACCACCCCCCGCACGTCCCCGCTGATCAAGGTTATATCGCTCGCCTCCATGGCCACATCGGTGCCGGTCCCGATGGCGATCCCCACGTCGGCCTGGGCCAGGGCCGGGGCGTCGTTGATCCCATCCCCAACCATGGCGACGACCTTCCCCTCTGCCTGGAGCTTCTTCACCTCTTCGGCCTTCTGCTCGGGGAGCACCTCCGCCAGGACTCGGTCGATCCCCAGCTGTCCCGCTATGGCGGCGGCTGTTCGGCGATTGTCGCCGGTCAGGATCGCCACCTCCACACCCATCTTCTTCAGTTCTGCCACGGCCTCCCTTGAGCCGGCCTTCACGGTGTCGGCCACCGCTACGATGCCGGCCACCCGGCCGTCCACAGCCACGAACATGGGGGTCTTGCCCTGATCCGATAGGGTGACGGCGTTCTCCACCAGCCCGTCAAGGGCGCACCCTCGATCGCCCATCAGCTTCTCATTGCCCAGCAACAGCTCACGGCCGTCCACGTTGGCCTCGATCCCATGTCCCGGGATCGCCCTGAACTGTTTCGGGGTGGCTAACTCCAGTCCCCTCTCCTTGGCCGCGGCCACCATGGCCTCACCTAGAGGGTGCTCCGATCCCCGCTCGGCCGAGGCTGCCAAGACCAGCAGTTCCTCCGCCGAAAAGCCTGCGGCGGGCAACAGGTCGGTGACCACTGGCTTGCCCTGGGTCAGGGTGCCCGTCTTGTCCAGGATGATTGCCCCGATCCTGTGGGCCGTTTCCAGCGCCTCGCCGCTTCGGATCAGCACACCGTTCTCGGCCCCCTTACCGGTTCCCACCATGATAGCGGTGGGGGTCGCGAGGCCCAGGGCGCAGGGACAGGCGATGATCAGCACGGCCACCATGTTCAAGAGTGCGTGGGTGAAGGCCGGCGCCGGGCCGAACAACCACCACACAGCGAAAGTGACGAGCGCTATACCGATCACAGCCGGCACGAAGTAGCTGGAGATGACGTCCGCCATCCTCTGAATGGGCGCCTTGCTCCCCTGTGCTTCCTCGACCAGCCGGATGATCTGGGCGAGCATCGTGTCCTTGCCCACCTTGGTGGCCCTGAACTGGAAGCTGCCCGTCCTATTGATGGTGGCCCCGATCACCTCGTCTCCGGGGCCCTTCTCTACCGGTATCGACTCGCCGGTGATCATGCTCTGGTCCAGGGCAGATCTGCCCTCGAGGACCAGGCCGTCCACCGGGACCTTCTCCCACGGCCGGACCAGGACCGTGTCGCCAATGGCGACCGCTTCCACCGGCAGATCCAGCTCGACGCCATCTCGGATAACTCGGGCCGTCTTGGCCTGCATCCCCATCAACTTCTTGATCGCCTCGCCGGTCTGTCCCTTTGCTCTGGCCTCCAGATACTTGCCCATAAGGATCAGTCCAATGATGATGGCGGCCGAGTCGAAGTAGAGCTCCGGCATCTGCCCCGTCGCCGCGAACAGGCTCGGGAAGAGAATAGCCGCGACGCTATACAGATAGGCGGCGCTGGTGCCCATCGCTATCAGGGTGTCCATATTGGCGCTGAAGTGTCTGGCGTTGGCCCAGGCGCCCCTGTAGAATCGCCAGCCCGCCCAGAACTGCACCAGGGTGGCCAGTGCCCAAAGCAGGTAGACGTTGCCCAGGAAGGCGGGGACCCAGGGGAACAGGTCCCGGAAGCTTCCCAGGAAGACGATGGCTCCTAGCGCCAGGGCAAATAGGGTCTTGTTCCGCGCCTGGGTAACCTCTCGGCGAGCGGCCACGATGGTGTCGTCGGGACCGCCGGCCTGGCCGGCTTCTTGTCTCTCTTCCACCACGCCGTATCCGACGTCCTCGATGGCTCGCCGGAAGTCGGCCAGGCTCACCAAGCCGGGCTCGAACAGTACCGTGGCCTTCTCGGTGGCCAGGTTCACGTTGGCCAACTGAACGCCGGGCATCTTGTTGAGGGTGCGCTCCACCCGGGCGGAGCAGGAGGCGCAGGTCATGCCTGTGACGCCGAAGGTGAGCTTCTCCGGTTTCTTCTCGCGCACCCCGTAGCCCAGATCCTTTATGACCTCCGCCATCTTCGCCTCGTCGACGGTGGCGGGGTCGAATTCCACAGTGGCCTTCTCGGTGGCCAGATTGACGTTGGCGTGGAGGATGCCCGGCAACTTCGCCAGGTTCTTCTCTATTCGTGCCGAGCAGGAGGCACAGGTCATCCCCGTGATCTCCAGGGTGGTCTTGTTGCCCTGCCCGACTTCGTTCTTTGCCGTAGCCATAACTCATTCCTTCCGAGCTACCAGCTGTGGACGGGACTCGTAGTAACGACTTCAGTCGTTCGTCCCCTTGCCATAAGGAGGAGGGCCAACGGCTGAACCCATTACTGCTGGCTCACCAGCTGACAGCTCAGCTGCAACACTTCCCGCCTTCGTTTTCCGTGCTGACGCCTATCGCCTCCAGGGCGGTTGTCTGAAGACGATGGCGTTGGGCAGGGGTCCCTCCCTGGAAGAGCAGCACCAACTCCCGCAGGACCTTCTCCCGTTCCTTGGGGTCATCTCCCCGGATGGCGGTGGTGACGCAGCTCTGCAGGTGGTTTTCGAGGATCATGACGTCGACCCTCTCCAGGGCCTTCTGGATGGCGCTCGTTTGGTTGAGGATGTCGATGCAGTACTGATCTTCGTCGACCATGCGCTGGATCCCGCGGATGTGTCCCTCGATGCTCTTGAGTCGGTTGAGGAGGTCCTGCTTCAGTTTTGCGTCTCTCAAGATTGCCTCCCTGGGTTCCTACCCCCTCCCCCGGGGGGAGGGGTCTATAGGCAGAGGATACCGCGACCGTGGAATGTTGTCAATGGGCGATTGAGCGGCGGGCAAAGCTGTTGCCGGCCTGCCCGCCGCTGAGGGCTACTTTGTGAGCACCAGGGCCAGCGGGATCCCCAGTAACGACAGCGCGGCTATGCACCAGAGCGGTGTCGCCAACCCCATACTTGCCGCCACGAAGCCGAAGCCGAAGATCACGAAGGCTCCTACCGCGTTTCCACCCCCGAGGGCGAGTCCCGAACCCATGGAGCGGTTGTTGGGGAATAGGTCCTGACCGATCAGCATGGTTGTGGGTGCCGTGGCGAAGCTGGCGATGCCCAGCAGGGCGAGGCTTACCCACAGCCATGGTCCATGGACCATCATGAAGATGGCCAGGAAGAGGGCCGAGAAGAGGCTGGAGCCCAGCAGGACGGGGCGCCGGCCAATCCAGTCGGCCAGCATCCCTCCGGATATGTTGCCCACGATCCCCACCAGCAACATGATGCTGATGAGGGAGGCGCCTGCCACCAGGGAGCCACCCTGCTGGTGCCACAGTAGCGGCACGAAGGTGGCAACCCCGTACGAGACGGTGGCTCTCAGCCCCACGAACGCCACCAGGGCCAACGCAGGAACCCAACGAATCGTTCCACCCTTCTGGTGAGCTTCCGGGGAGCGCGGGGGCACTGCCGGAACTAACCTGCTCAGCACCAGCAGTGTGGCCAGACCGGGCAGGGCGAAGAGCCACAGGCTGTGCAATCCCAGGAGTACCACAAGCAGACCGGCCACGCTGGGCCAGAAGCCACGACCGAACTCTCCACCTATCAAGAACATGGACATCAGGAGACCGTGTCGCTGGGATCGGACCGTGGCTCGGGCGGAGGAGAGCGCCTGAGGATGGAACATGGCATTTCCCAACCCCGCCATGGCCAACAGGGCGATCAACAGCCAGTAGTTGGGGGCGAGGCCGAAGAGGCTGGCGCTTGCGGTGCTCAGAGTGAGGCCGATCAGGATGAAGCGGCGTCCGCCTATCCGGTCCGCCCACCAGCCGGTGATAGGTTGAAGCAGCGAGCCAAACCCCTGAAGGGCGAGCACCAGGCTTCCCACCAGCGCCAATGGGATGTTCAGCTGCTGCAGCAGTGCCGGCAGGATGGCGGGCAGGTAGTTCACGTAACCATCGTTCAGGAAGTGTGCCCAGGCCAGGATGCCGAGCGAGGCTATCCTGCTCTTCTCATCGCGGGTGGGCTCCCGTATGGAGATCTCGGCCTTCCCGTTGGGTCCGGGCTGCTGCGTAGAATCCTCGACCTTTGCCCGGAGTTCGGGTTGCCGGATTGTTTCCTCTGTTTTCATCGGATGTCACCTATGGCCGGCGGATAAAATCGACCCGTCGGCGAGATAGAGCCCGGCGGCGCTGGGCTCCTCGTGCACAGATTGTACATCTTATCGTTGTTTTTATCATTATCTGAAGCTGCCGGGCGGCCGCAAGAAACAACTTCCTTCATCGGGTTACGTGCTAGTATGATGTTATGAACTGAACACCCCCTAGGAAATGAGGCTCTGCATGTCTCCATCAAGCAGTACCAACTTTCACCCAGAGGCGTACATCGCAGGAGTAATCTGCTGGGCTGCGATTTTGGGTCTGGTGTGGCTACTGGCGCGGGCAGGTCGGGTACCGCTGGTTATCCGTATCCTCGGGGCAGCGTACCTGATCGTCTCGGCAGGGGTTGGAACCCCATTCCTGCTGCTCGGAGCAGACTCCAGCAATGGCACTGGTCCATCGACCGTTCTCCATGCAATATCCCTATTCATTGATGTTGTAGTGACCTTGCCCGGCACTATTCTGGGAATCACGTTCCTCTTGCTCCTGTCAATCATCACGGGTGGTCCCATCATGCAAGGGCCATAGACGGATAGCGCGGCATCGAAGCAGCCAGACCGACCATGCTGATGATCGGACCGGCGCGGTTCATAGACAGCGTAACAGTC
>DAHXJB010000547.1:0-5470 GCA_027372455.1 Chloroflexota bacterium
TGATCGGCTACACGACGACGGAGATGGCGGTGGGGTTCTGCGAGCGGGGGAAGCTGGTTGCGGGGCCGATGCACAAGAACACGTTGGCCGATGCGGTTGAGAGACTGACGGCGGAGGAGTTGGAGCACATCCTGAACGAGACGGTGAGGCGCCTTCGAGCCAGGGGCTTCTTTAGGGCAAGCAAGGGGCATTTCGCGCTGGACGCCACGGACCTGGAGACCACGGCCAAGTATCAGGGAGCCGGGGTAAAGAAGTACACCGAGTGGAAGGTGGACAAGGAGACCAAGAAGACTGTCGAGGTAGAGCGGTTTGCCTACGGCTTCAAGGTGCTGATCATCTACGAGGTGAAGTTGCGCCTCGTGGTGGCGGCCAAGGTGGTACCAATCAACGAGCACGAGTCGAAGTTCACCCTGATGCTGGTGCGCCAAGCGGCAAAGAACCTGGGTGAGGGAGTGCTGCGGGTACTGCTGATGGACCGGGGGTTTCTGGATGGTCGGGATCTCTGGGTGCTGAAGCACGAGTTGGGGATCGACTTCGTCGTGCCCTCCAAGGACAACATGCGCGTGACTGCCGATGCCAGGGGGTTCTGTCGGCAGGCGGCAGATGGAGAGTGTGTGTTCAAGGCCGAGCGCAAGGGCAAGAAGAAGGTGAGCAAGGACGGGAAGGCCAGGTGGGAAGGCCAGGTCTCGGTGGTGGGCGTGGCTGGGCTGAAGAGCTACGACCAGTACGGCGATCTTGAGCACGCCAGGCGGGCCAACCGCAAGGATTTCGAGGGCAACGCCCTGAACGCCGTGGTGGTGACCAAGTGGCAGGGGGAGGAATACGAGGTCTGCGAGGAGAAGGTCTTCCTGTCCAGCCTGCCCGTGGAGGGTCCCCTGGAGGTGCTGGATCTCTACGATCTACGCAGCCTGATCGAGAACACCGCCTTCCGAGAGCTCAAGCAGGGATGGAACTTGAAGAGCTACCCGAAGAGGACAGAAGCGGCGGTCACTGGCCACGTCTTCCTGACCCTCCTCACCTTCACTTTGGCCAACGCCTTCCGCTCGTCTCGGGGCCAGGAACTGGCGAAGCATGGGATCAGGCGTCAGCGGGCTGAGCAGGAGGACGACAACGTCATCGTCTTCACCGACGATTACTACGCTATCTTCCATATCGAGGAACTGGTCATCCTGCTCGGGGTCGTCCCCAAGGTGCTACTACGAGCCGATCTGCGCGAACTCAGCCGCACCTACGGCCTCGCCCTAGTCGCCTGATCCTTATGGTGCAATCTCAGTTGTTACGTTTCTGCCCGGTTCTTGGCCGTACCCGTTGTCCCGACCTCTCGCACTATCATCCGTTCGGGGATCGAACTGGAGGAAACTTGCGCTGCTCTTGAAGGGAGGTGTTTCCAACGTGACGACCCAACGCGCGCTGATCACTCTCGACTTTCTGCATCCTGGGGACGAGGTTGACCGACGCCTGGAGGAGACGGGCATCCAGACCCTGTACAACCCCTGGCATGGAGGCCGAACCGAAGAGGAGATGATCGCACTCCTGGAGGGTGTTGACGCCGTCCTCGCCGACCTCGATCCCTTCACGGCCCGGGTCCTACTGGCCGCCGACCGGCTCAAGGTCATAAGCCGGCCGGGCGTGGGGTACGACGCCATCGACGTCAACGCGGCTACCGCCAGGGGCGTCGCCGTGTGCACTACCCCGGGCGCCAACCGCCACTCGGTGGCCGAGTTGACCCTGGCCTTGATCCTCCAGTGCGCGCGCAAGATCATGGAGAACGAAGCCGAGGTCCGGAGAGGGGGCTGGGACCGCGTGGTGGGCAAGGAGATAGCGGGAAGCACCCTGGGTATCGTCGGCCTTGGGACCATCGGCAAGGAGGTTGCCCAGAGGGCAAGAGCCTTCGAGATGCGGGTCCTGGCCTACGATCTGATGCAGGATCAGCAGTTTGCTGAGGAACACCAGGTGACCCACGTCTCGTTGGAGCAGTTGCTGCGGGAGAGCGATTACGTCAGCCTGCACGTTTTTCTGGATCAGCGAACCCACCACCTGATGAACGCTGAGCGACTGGCCATGATGAAACCCACCGCATACCTGATCAACACGGCCCGCGGTCCAGTTGTGGACGAGGAGGCCCTGATCCAGGCGTTGAAGGAGAAGCGAATAGCGGGGGCGGCGTTGGACGTCTTCGCGCATGAACCGCTACCCACAGACAGCCCACTCCGGGCTCTGGAGAACGTGTACCTCTACCCTCACCTGGCGGGATCAACCCAGGAGGTTTTCAGGGCATCGGGAATGATGGCCGCGGAGAACGCGATCCGTGTTCTTCGAGGGGAGAGGCCCCTCCACATCGTGAACCCCGAGGTCTTGAAGCAGTAGGTGGCCACATGCGGCGGGCCGCGAGTTGGTTGCAACCAACACCGGCCAAGACGTGTTCAGAGGGTTGGACCCCATGGACAGGAAGGAGACGTGCTGGCCAGGGCTGCAGTGGTGTTCGGGGCCGCGCTACTCCCGACGGTTGCTAGATCGGGGCAGCGCGCCCCGAGGTTTGCCACCGAGCGCCTGCCGCGGTACACTTCCCCTGGTTCTAGGCCGCGCGCCAATTCACCTCAACCATCCACCACCCAATCGCAATCCAGGGGGTAGTATCAGTGAAGCTGAGCGAGAGCGTTGAGCGCAACAGAGAGGTATATGACTTCGATCGGATCGTCGACCGTCGAGGGACGGACAGCGTGAAGTGGAGCCGCTATGAGGCGGACGTGCTTCCCCTGTGGGTGGCCGACATGGATTTCCCGTCGCCCGACCCGGTTATCGATGCTGTGGTGAAACGGGTCGAGCATGGGGTGTTCGGTTACGGTGTCGAGCCTCAGGAATTGCGCTCCACCGTCCAGGCCCGTCTCCAGGGGCTGTACGGCTGGGAGGTTCAACCCGACGATCTGCTCTTTCTGCCGGGGGTGGTGCCGGGCTTCAATCTTGCCGCCAGGGCGGTCGGGGAACAGGGCGATGGGGTATTGATCCAAACCCCCGTGTACCCGCCGTTCTTCGCAGCCGGACCCAACTCGGGCAGGACCATCGAGCAGGCACCCCTGGTGCTCACCGATCGAGGGTACGAGATCGATTTCGACGCCTTCGAAGCGGCCATCACCCCACGTACCAGGATGTTTCTGCTCTGCAATCCCCACAATCCCGTCGGCAGGGTCTTCACTCGACCGGAGCTGGAGAGGCTGGCGGAGATCTGCATCCGCCACGATCTGATCATCTGTTCGGACGAGATCCATCAGGATTTCATCTACGATGGCCGTATCCACTACCCCATCGCCGCCCTGGGTCCCGAGGTAGCTGAGCGCACCGTCACCCTGATAGCGCCCAGCAAGAGCTTCAACGTCGCGGGCTTCCACTTCTCGGTGGCGGTGATCACCGATCCGGAGTTGAGAAAGAGGGCGTCGGCCGCGGGGGCTGGGCTGCTGCCGAACCACCTCGGAGTGCTGGACTACGTTGCCGGTCTCACCGCCTATCAGAAGGGGGATGAATGGTTGAGGCAGGTGATGGTTTACCTTGAGGGCAACCGAGATTTCCTGATGGGCTACCTGCGGGACAATCTCCCTGGAGTGACCATGGTGGAACCGGAGGGCACCTATCTGGCCTGGCTCGACTGCAGGCATGCTGGCATTGATGGCTCGCCCGCGGAGTTCTTCCTCAGGGAGGCAAGGGTTGGACTCAACGAGGGCAAGAGCTTCGGCTCTCAGAGCGAGCAGTTCGTCCGTCTGAACTTCGGATGCCCCAGATCCACCTTGATGGCGGCCTTGGATCGAATGAAGGTGGCGCTGGAGCGGTTGCCGGACCGCGTCTACTAGCGGGTGGGCTGCACCCACCTGTCCTCCATCGCCTGTTTGTATTCATGGCCGCCGACTCGCGGCCTCGAGCTGCCACGGGAGTCCGCGGCTCGATCTTGTCCCTGAGCAAGTCGTGACCCATAGATGGCGGTTGTTTCCTGCGGGGATGGCGAGAAAATGGGCTATTTATGCGCGTTTGGCGCATTATGGGATGGCGTATTCTGTCGTCGGAAAAACGCCAACTGAATCCGATGGCCTCGACAAAAGCGCCATTGGCGCTTTTGTCGAGGCCATCTATCCTGCTTAGCGGCCCTCGGCTCGCCCGATCAGGTGGATTGAGTCCCGATTGAGGGAGACCATCCACTCCTTCTGGGAGTCGATCCCCAGCCGATAGTAGACGTGGGACGGGACCTCGATGTGAAGATCGTAGCTCCTGCCCAGGTGAAATGGATCGCCACCCGGCTTGAACTGAAGGGTGAAGGTTGTGCCGTGAGCGATCTCCCCTACAACCTCGCCGCGGCAGAGATTTGGAGGCGCGTCGGGTGCAGTGGCCCTCTCCGGTCGCACCAGCATGATCTCCTCGGGCCTGATACACAGGTCGATGGCCTCACCGGGGCGATATGGAGCGGGTGGGGTGTGGAGGACCGTGTTGCCCACCTGTACCTCCATGTGGGCGGGTTGCAGTCGCAGCACAGTGCCCTGGAAGAGGTTCTTCGTGCCGGTGAATCGCGCGACCCTCCGGCTGTTGGGGTGCCGCAACACGTCGTCCCTTGGTCCCGTCTGGAGCACACGACCCGCGTCGTAGACGACCATCTTCTCGCTCAAGGTGTAGGCCTCTGACAGGTCGTGGGTGACCAGGATAGTGGTTATGGGGAGTCCCCTCAGTGTCTGCAGCAGTTCGGCGTGGAGCCTGCTGCGAATGGGACTGTCAAGGGCCGAGAAGGGCTCGTCAAGCAGCAGCAGTTGGGGCTCGGTTACCAATACGCGGGCAAGGGCTACCCTCTGCTGCTGACCCCCGGACAGCTCCGACGGGTGACGGCTCTCCAGTCCCTCCAGTCTCATGGTGGCGATCATGCCCTTCACCCGATGTTTTCGCTCCTCTTTAAGGAGCCCTTGCAGCCCGTACTCGATGTTGTCCTGCACCGACAGGTGAGGGAAAAGGGCGTAGTTCTGGAAGAGGTAGCCAACCTTTCGCTCCTGCGGGCGAAGATTGAGGCGCTGAGAGGAATCGAAGACCACTCGGTCGTTGATGACGATGCGGCCGGAGTCCGGCTTCAGCAGCCCGGCGATACATTGGAGGGTCAGACTCTTGCCCGAGCCGGAGGGGCCGAATATGGCTGTCAGTTCGTTCCTGAGGGCCAGGGAGACGTCCAGAGAGAAGTCCCCCAGCCGCTTTTGGATCGTTACTTCCAGCATCAATCGGCCACTCCCCTCTACCAGTCGGCTCGTCGTCCGGCGCGGTTCAGCCCCACGAGCGCGGCCACGGAAGCGAGGGTGATGATCAGTACCAGAAAGTTGGCCATATCCTGATTTCCGGCCTGGACGGCGTCGTAGATGGCTATGGGCATGGTCTGGGTCTTCCCGGGGATGTTGCCAGCCACCATCAGGGTGGCGCCGAACTCCCCGAGTGCCCGGGCAAAGGCCAGGGT
>DAHXJB010000563.1:0-2819 GCA_027372455.1 Chloroflexota bacterium
GAGCCAGCTCCCGCTGGCGACAGACCTGGTGACGGAGGTTCGGTAGCCTCTCGCCCGCGGTATCGCTGGCAGGAGCCAGCTCCTACGGACCTTCGCCGGGCTTCGCCCGGAAATGTGCGCCGCACCCGCGAGGGCCGGCGATGGCCGGCGGAGATGCCCGTCGTTACAGATCCTCCGCTTGAGCAGCGGGAAGCCTACTGCTTCCGCTTCATCAGCCCCATCACCAGGTCCAGCAGCTGGGTGAAGAAGTTCCCCTGTGGCTGCGGCTTCGGACTGAATCGAAGCACAGCGATCCCCAGCTTGTTCAGCTCCTGAGCCTGGGCGTCCTGCTCCGGCTGGCCGATGTCCCACTGGGTCGGTACCGGGTTCACTTTTCCGTAATCCTGGTATACCTTTGCCCAGGCCGCGTTTGGGGGTTGGCGGCTGCTAAGCATCACGGCGTCGCTGGCTAGCTGGTAAGTGCGGACGGTCCCATTCTTGTAGTAGTAAACCCGAATCAGCGATGGCATGCCGCTGAGATCGGTCTTGTCCCCCACCGCGTCGTCGATCCTGAAGAGCGGCTGCGCCGATTCGCCGGGCGGGAACCAGTAGATGTCCATGCCGGTGTCGGTCTTGCCCCCGTACTTGGCGCTCCCCTTCAGTTCCTGCAGGTCGTCCAGATGCTTCCGGGTCAGATCCACCGTCACGGTGTCCGCGTTCTGCTGGATCAGATCCTTCGCCCTGGTCAACTGGAGGAAATCAGGCTTGAAGTTGGGGTCGCCCTGGCCGTACAACGCCTGCGCCAGCATGGGCGGCTTCAGGTCCGCGTTCTGGTTGATCTTCACCTCGGCGCTGTTGGGACTCCCGGCTTTCACCAGTCGATAGAGGATCGGGCTCTCCGGGTCGCTGTATATGGTTAGGCGGTCGCCCCGCAGCGAGCGGTACTCCACGGTGCTGCCCGAGGTGCGCCATTGGGTCGCCACCAGGGTTCCGGAAGGCACGAAGAAATCGAAGCTGTCGCCGGGCTGGACGTCCTTCGGGTCCCGTCCGGGGAAGGTCCGCTTGTAGCCATTCAATATTATATTCACCGCTTGGTCGGTGGGAACCAGGGGCATCGATTCGGCGGCTATGGCGAAGAAGCTCCCACCCCAATCCATGGTGACGAGATAGTCGTCGCTGTTGCTGGGGCCATCGCGCCCCACGAAAGCTATGGTGAAGGTGGGATCCGTGGTCCAGCCGTCGGTGGAACCCTGGTCCGCCACCGCCGGGGCAGGTACGAACATCATCAGTAGAAGGGCCATCGCCGTCGCCAGTTTGGAGGCGTCCCTCTTCATCTTCACCGCACCACGCAGCCTGCTCAAGAAAAGCGACACCCCTTAGGTCGGCATCGGGTCCCGGATGCCACCCTCTCCCTGCTGCCCCGCAGGCCTTCCGGCGTCTCCGGCCCTGAGAGGGAAAACGCAGGGTGTGTGCCATCGGCGGATCGATGGAGTTGCAAAAGTCCCGGGGGCTGGTAGGATTCCCCTTACAGATATTCCGCGGGAGCGGGGACGAGAGGTGACGGGATGAACGTTACGGTATACACCACGCCCACCTGACCCTGGTGCGCAAAGACGAAAGAGTTTCTTTCGCAGATGGGCGTTCAGTACAGGGAGATAGACGTGACTCGTGACCCTGTGGCGGCGGGCGAGATGGTTCGCAAGTCCGGGCAGCAGGGGGTACCGGTTATCACGGTGGACGGCCAGGTAGTGGTGGGCTTTGACCCCAGACGGCTACAGGCACTGATCGGGCAGGCGGCCCGGAAGCGACCCTCACTGGGACTCAGCATCGCCGATGCCAGCAAGATGGCGATGAAGGCGGGGGGAATACCTATCTTTGGCGCCTTCGTGGGGCGTGTGGCGAGCGGTTCGCCGGCGGAAAGGGCCGGGGTCCGGTCGGGGGACATCATCACCGAGGCCAACTTTCGGGCCATAACCAATGCGGGTGATCTGGAGAAGCTGCTGGAAACCCTGACCGCAGGCTCTCACCTGTCTCTAGTGGTTACCAGGGGTGATAAGGTGCTCAGAATTCAGGTCTCACTGTAGCCAATAAACCTGTGAATGGGGTCCAGAGGGGGTTAACCCCTCTGGTTACCACCTATTCTATGCTCCTCGTCGTCTTCGGCCGCCGGGAGCAGGCTCGCCGGGCGAGGAAAGCACGAAGCGCAACTCACCAGGAGGAGACTTTCGCCAGGTCAGCTTCAGCCCTTTCTGCTTGGCAGCCAGGCTAAGGCGTCGTTTCTCCGTTCGCTGGCTTTCGTTAGGCCCAAGCATGATCTCGCCCCCAACGCCGCCTTGCTTCATTATTTCGTCTACAATGTTTAAATAGGGCGTTAGGTCCATTATCGCCGGAGCCCGTGCGGCGCTTAGATCGCTCTCTGTCAACACCTTACTTAGCTTGGGCATCCCCCGCATCTCCATTAATTGATTGTCAGCGAACATCATAACGGCCGCTACAATGGAATGCAAGGGTTTGGGAGCGCACAACGGTATTGGACAATCGATAAGGTAATCTATTCTTCCACCCAGCCGCGCGCTCTCTCTACAGCCTTAAGCCACCGAGCATACAGCCTGTCACGCTCCTCTGTCGCCATCTCCGGCTCGTACCGTCTTTCCCTGACCCAGCAGCGCTGGGTCTCTTCCAGACTATCCCAGTAACCTACGGCCAATCCGGCCAGATAGGCTGCACCCAGGGCAGTGGTCTCGGCAACCGCCGGTTTCTCCAGTGGGACCCCCAGCAGATCCGATTGGAACTGCATCAGCAGACCGTTGACGCTGCCGCCACCATCCACCCGAAGGGCC
>DAHXJB010000564.1:0-10567 GCA_027372455.1 Chloroflexota bacterium
TCTAGGGTCTGGCTCTGGGTGAGGTCCGAGTTGATGGCGGCTGCCACCGCTATCCCCAGTCCGTTGAATGCCCATGTCATCCCCAGGGAGAAGACCACCAGCCAGTGCCAGCGACCCCATGGGAGGCGATCCATCCTGGCCGGGATGTCGGTCTTCACCGTTCCGGCCCTTGTGACCTGCCCCATGACCGAGCGGATCCTCGCGTGCATCGCCCACCCCCGCGACGGCTAGTCACCCCCGTCCAGATCGTATCGCCACCGGCAGCAACCCAATGCACTTCCCATACCGTTTTTCCGGCCCGTGCCAGAAAGCGGGGAGTTACTGCTGGGGATGGATGGCCTATGGGGTTGCCTGGGGCGGCTGTGTGGCCTCCGGATATCCGGGCCTTGGCTCGACCGTCACCGGGGTGGGCATTGCCGGAAGCCTGCTCACGAGGGGCGTTCGGGTTGAGGCCGCGCCCGTGCCCAGGGTCGGCTGGTAGGGGTGCGCCGTCGCCCTGGTTGGAACGCGGGTGCCGGCTAGAGTCTTCGCGGTCGGTGTGGGCCGTTCTGGGGTGAGATTGTGGCTGACGCTATCGGGAGTGGATGGTCTGGCGGTGGGGGCAGGAGCCTGCTCCGCTACCTCCGGCGACCAGGAACCGGCATGCACGACCCCCCCCGCGCTGGAGGGCGCCGAGCCCTCCGCCGGCAGCGTCAGCTTCGACAGTCCGGTGTCATCGCTGCCTACCTCCAGCACCAGCGTGGCGGTATCGGATGCCTTCTCCACCTTGGGGCTTCCCAGCTGGACGTGGAGATCCCCTTCGAGTTGCTTCACCAGAGCCTGGCTGTCGTTGCCTGTTCGGTCCAGCACGGCGGACTGAGTGAGAACGGGGCCGGTGACCGGGGTGCCGACACAGTAGCCCATTCCCGCCAGCCACTCGCTCACCTGGCCTGCCACACCTGGCACGCCTGTGTCGTTCTGGACTACGATCTCCGTGTTGGCCATGGCCACCGCCGCCGCCGGATCGTTCCAGAGCTTGCGGGCGAAAGACTGGATCGGGGCCCAGGAAAACCCCTTTGAGGCGGGCACCAGGATGTAGGTTCCCTCGGGACCGGTTCCTTCCTGCAGGTAGTTCTGAATTGTCAGGGCCGTCTGGTAGAAGTGGACGTTCCGCCATTCCAGGGCGAACTGGCCGAGTTGAGCCGCATCTGGCAACGGGTAGTTGGTATCCACGTGGCTCGCGCCCAGGGCGAGCAGTTGGGGGATATGGATCATTCCACCCGGCTGGAAGAGACGTGCCTTGAAAGCCTCCATAATCAATCGCTGCCGTCGCGAACGGGCAAAGTCGCTTCCTTCGCTGGCGTTGTCGAGCACTTCGCGGGCACGGGCGTACTCGATCGCTCGCTCCCCGTTCATGTGCTGCATCCCCTTGGTGAACCTCACAACAGTCCATCTGGGGTTGATAGAAGGATTGTCGTTGGCTGGATAGCGAGCAGTGAAGCCGTCGGGAACGTTGATGTCGATCCCTCCCACCGTGTTGATCATGTCGCGGAAGCCGGCGAAGTCCAGCGTAGCGTAGTAGGAGATGGGGATCCCCAGGAGACGGGCCACCGTGTCCATGGCGAAAGTGCCGGCCCCCTGGCTCCCCTTGTAGCGAGGCAGCCGGTCGGTGTACAGGCTGGAGTCCTTGGCGAAGGCGTACGCGGTATTGATCTTGTTATAGACAGGGGTCTTGCCGTTGAAAAGCAGCGGCACCCATGCGTCCCTGGGAAGCGAGAGGAGGGTCAGACTCTTGTTTGTGGGATCGACGATGACGACTATCATCGAGTCCGTGAGATAGGGCCCATCATGGCCGGCGCCGCCGTAGCCCATGAGCAGGAATGCGTAGCGAGGATCGGAGGCTTGCTTGGTTGGGACCCCGTTCGGGCTCGGTTGACTCGATCCGGCCACCGATCCCGTGTCGGCTCCTGCCGCCTTCTCCTCCGCGCTACTCGGGGAGAATCGTCCGCTCAGTCCGAGTACATCGCTGATCTTGGTGAGAAAGAAGAGGCCGCAGACAACGCTACCGGCCAGGAATAGCACCACGGCTACCCCGAGCAGGCCTCCCGTCAGACGACCAGGGCGCTGAACAGTGGGGTTGGGATTGGTTGCGCTGCGGCGCGAGGAGTTCTTAGCCATTAGTTCACCCTCAGTTGCTGTTTGGTGGAAGGTTGGTCCTCCCCGCTTTTTCGGCTCGCCCTAACCTGTAGGGTCCGATACTCGCACTATCCACCACAGAGATGATAGGCCGACCTGTCAATAGGGTGGGTGCGTTATACTATCAACCCAGCGGCATTTCCGGCAAATCCCAGGAGGGCAGGATGGCGAAAGCTAGGGCGAGAGTGCTCAGTCTACCGGCGGCGGCCGATATCGCGGAAGAGTCCGAGAGGATGGGGATCGACCCGACCATCCCGCGGGGTCTGGCCGGAGCACTTGGCATGGAAGCGATCAAGATGGAGGGGGTGCCGGCGCAGGTCGCGACGCTTCTCCAGGGCATGATCTCGCCCCCGGCGGGCCTCGTCGTCGTTGCCTCGGGATCGGGGACTCAGTATCCAAGTCCTCAGGCTTCTGCCCCCGGCCACGACTTCCCGCACGTCCTGATCGCTGGATCGAGGCCACTCCTGCTGGATGTCGCGTCTCGGTTGGAGCCGGCAGGCGAGGACGGGAAGGCGGTGGCCGCCGAGATTCGTTCGGTTCTCGATCGCTACGAGGGCCGGCAACTGGGTACCACCAGCTGCGGCAACCTCACCTTCGAGTGGGGCAAACGCAGCTACGTCATGGGGATCATAAATGTGACCCCGGATTCCTTCTCCGGCGATGGCCTGGACAAGAATGTGGACGCGGCCCTCGCGCGGGCTGAGCTGTTTGTGCAGGCCGGGGTGGACATCCTGGACGTGGGTGGGGAATCGACCCGTCCTGGCCACGAGGAGGTGCCGGAGGAGGAGGAGAGGGACAGGGTGGTCCCGGTGGTACGCCGGCTGGTATCGGAGATGTCGGTCCCCGTCTCGGTGGATTCCTATCGGCTGCTTGTGGTTCGGGACGCGCTGGAGGCCGGCGCCCACATGGTGAACGACGTATGGGGGCTTCGGCGCACCGAGGGGTTGGGGGAACTCGCCGCATCGTACGGTGTCCCCGTGGTCCTGATGCACAATCGCCGGGGCGAGGCGACCAGGACCCAGTTGGGCGGTCACTTCCGCCAGGTGCTGTACAGGGATATGATGGGCGAGATCGTTCAGGGGCTGCGGGAGAGCGTGGATCTGGCGCTGCAGGCCGGCATTCGGTGGGAGAACATCATCGTGGATCCAGGCATCGGCTTCGGCAAGACGCCCGAGCAGAACCTGGTGGTGATGCGCAGACTGAGAGAGCTGAAGTCGTTGGGCCGGCCGATCCTGATGGGCACATCACGCAAGTCGGTGATCGGGCTCACCCTTGGAGTGCCCCCCGATGATAGGGTTGAAGGTACGGCCGCCACGGTGGCGGTGAGTATCTGCAATGGGGCCGACATCGTCCGGGTGCACGACGTGAAGGAGATGGTTCGGATCAGCCGGATGACCGACGCGATCGTGCGAGCCTGAAGAAGAATACTGGGTTCTGAGCAGCGACGGCTCAGGTCTAGTATCTTGACACGCTGATCCTGATAGCCTGTCATCCTGAGCGATAGTATCTTGACACGCTGATCCTGATAGCCTGTCATCCTGAGCGATAGCGAAGGATCTCCTCGGCGGAACGTGGAGATGCTTCGCTTCGCTCAGCATGACAGTAACCATCACCTTCACCGTGTCTAGCACCCACCAGCCCTCACCCCGACCCCGTCCCCTTGGGAGAGGGAGCACTCAGCACTCAGGACTCGGAGAGATATGGACTACAGCGAAGCCCTCAACTACCTGAACAGCTTCACCGATTTCGAGAAGAAGACCGGCTACAGCGCGGCCGAAAGCTTCGACCTGAGGCGACCTCGGGAGCTGCTGGCCATCCTGGGCGATCCTCACCTCCGTTTCCCCTCGATCCTGGTTGCCGGCACCAAGGGAAAGGGATCCACCGGTGTGATGGTGGCCTCCATCCTTCGGGCGGCCGGGATGCGGGTCGGTCTATACAGCCAGCCACACCTCCACACCTTCCGGGAGAGGATTCGGGTGGACGATCGGCTGATCGCGCCGGAGGAGATGGCCGCGGCGGTGGAGGCGGTCGTTCCGGTGGTGGGGGAGCTACAGCGTGTCCGGCCGGAGTTGGGCGTCCCGACCACATACGAGGTGGCCACCGCGGCCGCCATGCGCTACTTCGCCTCCCGGCAGCCGGACCTGGTGGTGCTGGAGGTGGGTCTTGGCGGCCGGTTGGACGCCACAAACGTGGTGAACCCCCTGGTCTCGGTGATCACCCCGATCAGTCTGGACCACGTCCGGATCCTGGGAGACACCATCGCGCAGATCGCGCAGGAGAAGGCGGGGATCATCAAAGATGGCGGCCTGGTAGTTGCCGCCGAGCAGACGGAGGAGGCGCTGGGGGTGATCCGGCGCGTGGCGGCCGAGCGTTCGGCCGAGCTGCTTGTTGCCCGTCCCGAGCTGATGGAGGCTATCGATGCCCCGGCGAGGTTGCCCCTGGAGGAGGGCACCCCGGCGCACCTCCAGAGAGAGCGCAACAGGGCCATACTGCGGAGCCCATCAGGAGAGGTCTACAGGATCGAGCTGCCGTTGCTGGGGGCTCACCAGCTATCCAACGCGGCGACCGCCATAGCCGTGGTGGAGCAGTTGGGAAAGAAAGGGTTCGCCATCGGCCACGAGGCGGTGGAGCGAGGTCTCGCCCGGGTTCAGTGGCCGGGTCGCTTGGAGATCATCGGTCGAGAGCCTCTCGTGGTGGCTGACGGTGCCCACAACGGCGACTCCGCCCGCAAGCTGGCGGCCGCCCTGCGGGAGAACTTCGCCTACCGACGTCTGATCCTGGTGCTGGCTACCTCCTCCGACAAGGATGTGGAGGGGATCGTGGCGGCGCTGGCGCCCGAGGCCTCCGTGGTGATCGCCACTCGCTCTCGCCATCCCCGGGCCGCCGATCCCGAGCGGCTGGCCGCGGCCACGAGAACGCTCTCACCTCAGCTGGAGGTGGCCCCGGACCTCCCCTCCGCGATCGGGCTGGCGACCGCCATGGCGGACCCCGCCGATCTGATCTGCGTCACCGGCTCCCTCTTCATCGTCGCCGACGCGCGCGACCACTACGGATTGGCGACCGAGCTGGACTGAGGGTTCCTTGCGTGTTGTGAGTCTTAGTAAGGGCTATAGAACTGCTTCATTGAAAGCCAACCCGGGGATGACCGTTTATGTGCCCTCTCCTGCCGCCTTTCACCATGAGGGTAACGCTGTGGCGCTCTGGCTGAAGCGGTACTATGGACCCGGTGCTACGCTGGCTCCAGAACGATTCTGCGTCCTTCCTCCGCCGACTGATAGGCTGCATAGGTCACTTTGACCACTTCTCTCCCCAGGTCCGCCGTGGACAGCGGCGGACGGTTATGAGCTACAGCCTCGATGAAGTCGCGTATTTCCTGGGGATAGCCGAGAAGCCATTCCTCGTCGATGCTTGGGTTGCTCCACCCGGCCTTGGTCTCCAGTTTCTCTGCTATGTACTCATTGCCAAAAACCTGCGGGGCTGGCGCATATGCCTGCATCATCGTGCTGTGAGTCATGTCACACTTGACTCGCCCGTTAGACATGAAGAGTTCAAGGGTGTCCTCCATGCCACCCAGCACCGTGTCGGCAGCTGAAATGATGGCGCGAGCCCCATCGGTGAAGGTGAGCAACACCGTCGCCCAGTTCTCGACGTCATCCCAGTCGGAGACCAGCCACTCATCGGGCTCCCCCTTTAGCGAGGGAATACGAGCGAGGTTCCCGACTTCGGCTGTCACAGACTGGACGCGGATCGGATTCCCATCGCGCCGCATGCCCTCCTGCCATTTGAGATACATGGCGGACCCTAACGGGTGGGGGCCGAGGCGAACGAGAGCGCCGCCGCCAGCGCGCTTCCAGCTCTTGGCATAAGATGCGTGAGACCCGCTGTGACACTCCTGGGCCCTGATCTCAAGAACGGTCCCACGGCTGGCCTCGACCAACCGCTCGGCTTTTCGTATAGCAGGCGAGTAGAGCCAGTTTTCGGCGTACATCAGCTGCACTCCACCTTCTCTCGCTGCGGCGATCATGCGGTCTGCACTACGTACGGCCGTCTCCAACATGACGCTCTTCGGCGTCGCGCCCACGGGGTCTGAGGCCCCAGGCCCACCGAAGTAACCGGTCAACGGCTTCTCGCAGATCACATGTTTCCCAGCTCGAATTGCCTCCAGCGCAAATGGCTCGTGCAGGTGGTTGGGGACACAGACATCGATGATGTCGACATCGTCTCGCTCTATCACCTTGCGGTAGTCTTCGTATGCGTTGGGAACGCCGAAGTCTCGGGCCAACTCATCCGCTTGGGCAAGTGGTACCGCGGCCACGGCCACGAGTTCCGCGCCTAGATCCGCTGCGCGGGCGTAAGCGCGGGCGTGGATGTGGCCGACGAATCCGGCACCGATCAATCCGATGCGGATTCTCTTCTCGTTCATTTTACCGATCCCTCACAGTGCTCACGCATTCCTGGAATCGGGGCTTCAGCCGATCGGCTCGGAACCACCCGCTGAAGCGTCGATTCCACGATGATAGAATCTTCACTACGCTACCGTCAGCTAGCGACGGTCGGTTTGAAATATGGCGGCGGAGTCCAGGTCCACGTAGAGGGTGGCCGATGGATGGCGCCTCATCGCCGTCGCCGGGCAGGCCGTGGAGATGGGGCCAAGCAGCGTGTCTCGTACGGCCGAGGCTTTCGTCGGGCCTGGAACCATGCAGAAGATGTGCTTTGCCCTCATAAGGGCTGGTACCGTGAGAGTCAGTGCCTGCTTGGGCACGGCGGCCAAATTCGGAAAGCAGCCGTCGTGGACCTGCTGCTCACGGGAGACCAGTGTCAGATCCACCACCTTGACGGTCCTTGGATCCTCGAAATCCGCCACCGGCGGGTCGCTGAAGGCCAGGTGACCGTTCTCACCGATGCCCGCACAGGCGATGTCGATGGGAGCCTCCTTCAACAGCCCCGTATAGCGCAGGCACTCAGCTTCGGGATCGGACGCAAGCCCATCCAGAGGGTGGAACGCCCTGGGCTTCACCTCGCTGAAGAGACTATCCACCAGAAATCTGGAGAAGCTCTGCGCCGCGTCGGCGCCGAGGCCGACGTACTCGTCCATGTGAAAGGCCGTGACCCGGCTCCAGTCCAGGCCCGGTAGGATACGCAGCTCCGCCAGAAACTCGTTCTGGGAAGGCGCGGAGGCGAACACGATTCGCACCCTGTCCTGCCGAGCCAGCAGGTCACGCGTCCGCTCGGCCATCGCCCTCGCGGCGGCAACCCCCAACTCCTTCCGCGTCGAGTATATCTCCGTCTGAAGTTGATCCGTCTGGACCCTTTCCACCAATGTTGGATGCTCTCCAGTCACCCCGTTTCCTCCCAAGAACTTAGACTTGGTTCCCTCTCATCTCTGCGAGATGGGCGAAGGACTCTCGAATGTAGTGGACGGTACCGCGCACCGCCCCGGCCAGTATCGCCTCGCCGAGGGAGGCGGTCGCCAGGCTGGGATGCCCCCATACTCCGGATGGGCAGATCTGAGAGAAGGGCAGGTAGTCCAGATACTCCCTACTCAGAGTAGGAAGATAGTCTTCCCCCGGCCTCTTCACCAACTCCTCGCGAAGGTGAAGCAAGACGGATGTCTCCAGGACACCCGCATGGAGCTCCTCCCCGGCCCTGGGGAGGAGCTCCAGGATCTCCCCTTTCGCCGCCGTGAAGGGCTGGACCCAAATGGCGTGCAGGTCGGGATGGTCGTAGTTCAGCTGGCGCACTGCCGTCTTCACAACGTAGTTGCCCAACGGCTTGACGGTCGACTCCCCGGCTCCGCCGTGGCTGTTGATCACCGCCACCTGATGGACCCCCTGAGCCAGCAGCGCCTCAGCGATGTCCCTCACGACGTGCATCAGGGTGTTGGGCGCTAACCAGAGGGTGCCGGCGGAGCCCCCGTGACTGGCGGAGCTACCGTATGGCATGGTGGGCAGCAGATAGCAGCCCACACCCAGCTGCACCGCCACCCGACGGGCAATGGCATCCACGATCATCCAGTCGGTGCCCACCGGCAGGTGAGGCCCATGCCGCTCGATGGTGGCCAGCGGCAGGATCGCCGTATGGGGCTCCGAGCCCTTGATCTCGCAGGTGGTGTTCTGATAATCAAGCATTGTGCCTTCGTGCCCCCTTCACCCTGTCCAGTTCGGCGAAAACCCTCTGCACGTGGGCGACGGTAGCCTCCACCTGGCGCAAGGCCGCCTTCTCACCCTTGGCGGCCGTCGCCTTGCTGGGCGCCCCCCACACCCCGTGAGGGCTGATGTGAGAGATGAAGGCATAGTCCAGAAACTCCCGGCCCACGGGCGGAATGTAGTCCACCCGTTCCTCCCTCACGTGCTCGCCATTAAGGTATAGCTGGCTGGAGGTCTCGCTTTCTCCAGCGTGCACCTCCAGGCCCGCCGTCTCGAAGATCGGCTCCCCGCCGGGGCCCATGAGCACGAGGGGAGGCACCAGGATCACCTGCAGATCCGGGTGGGACAGATTCAGCTCCTGGATGGCCACCTCCAGCATGAAGTTGCCGCCATGCCCGTTGATCACCACCACCTTGCGAACGCCCCACTGGGCAAGAGAGAGCACCAGGTCCCGAACCACCTCCGCCAGGGTCTCAGGCTTGAGCCAGACGGTGCCGGCCATCGGGCCGTGGCACTGGCTCATGCTGAAGGGTAGCGCAGGCACCCAGAAAGCGCCCAGTCTCTCTGCCACCCGGCGCGACATCTCCGATGCCCCGATCCAGTCGGTACCGACCGGCAGGTGATAGCTGTGCTGCTCAACCGCCCCCACGCCCAGCACCGCGATCTCAGGCCTAGCGGCAGCCAGCTCCTCGCTAGTGCAATACGCATCCGGCATTCTTGTTACTCCCCACGGATATTTCAGTTCCTTAGTCTCGGGTCGAGGGCATCGCGCAGCCCGTCGCCCACGAAGTTGATGCAGATCACCGTCAGAGATATCAGCGCGCCTGGGTAAATGGCCACGGCTGGATCCACGCGGAGGTAGCGCTGGGCGTTCTGGAGCATGTTGCCCCAGGAGGCCGTGGGGGGCTGAATCCCGTAGCCCAGGTAGCTGAGCGCCGACTCCGTCAGGATGGCCGAGGCCACCAGCAAGGTCGCCGAGACGATGATCAGGGGCACCGCATTTGGCAGGATGTGCCTGATGATAATCCTGGCATCCGTGGCACCCATCACCCGGGTTGCGAGCACGTACTCCCGCTCGCGTAGGGAGAGAAACTCGGCCCGGATGACGCGGGCCGAGCCGGTCCAGGTGACCAGACCCAGGATCAGTATCAGGAAGAGCAGGTCTGTCTGCAGGAAGGCCCCCAGCACCATGGCCAGGGGCAGCATCGGTATGGAGAGCATAACGTTGATGAAGCTCGAGAGCAGCCCATCCACGCGCCCACCGTAGTAGCCGGCCAGACAGCCCACCACCGTGCCGATGCTCACGGTAAGAAGGGAGACGCATACGCCCAGGGTGAGCGAGATACGAGAGGCATAGATCAGCCGGCTCAGCATGTCCCGGCCGACGTCGTCGGTGCCCAGCCAGTGCTGGGGACTGGGCGGAGCGAGCACGCTGTAGCTGACGGCGTCGGGATCGAAGGGAGCGACCAGGGGTGCGAAGATAGCAGCGCCGACCAGGAGGACCAGCACCACCAGGCCAAACAGGGCCAGGCGGTTGCGCCGAAAGCGCTGCCACACCGTGACGCGCCTCCCGCGAGCCCCCCCGGTCGGAGCCAGCCCTGCTGCTATCGCATTGACGGTTGTGGTGGACATAGATTCTATCCAGCTCCGCTTATTCGAGCCTGATCCGAGGATCGGCTATGGCGTAACCGATGTCAGCCAGCAGGTTGCCGAGGACGACCAGCACCGACATCAGCATGAAGGCTCCCATCAACACCGGATAGTCCCTGGCTGCCAGGGAATCGGCCAGCAGCCGCCCCATGCCGGGCCAGGAGAAGACGACCTCGGTGACCATGGCTCCACCCAGTAGCTGCCCCCCCTGCATCCCGATCATGGTGATCAGAGGCAGGAGAGCGTTGCGCAGGGCGTGGCCGTAGATCACTACCCTCTCGGCCAACCCCTTGGAGCGCGCCGTTCGGATGAAGTCCTGGCCCACCACCTCCAGCATGCTGGAGCGGACGTAGCGGCTCCAGCCGGCGATCTGCAAGGTCGCCAGCACGAAGGCCGGCGCTATCAGGTGGATCAACCGATCCCACGGGTTGAAACCCGCTCCGATGGTGTCCATACCCCCCGAGGGCAGAAGACCCAGCCTCAAGGAGAAGAAGAGCAAGATCATCATCCCGAGCCAGAAGGTCGGGATCGAGATGCCCAGCATCGAGAAGACGCTCGATAGGTACTGAACCCAACGGTGGCGGCTCACCGCCGAG
>DAHXJB010000568.1:0-5639 GCA_027372455.1 Chloroflexota bacterium
ATGGTTCACACGCGGGGCCAAATAGGGTAACGGTTGACGCATGTAGGGCGGGGCGCTCTGCCCCGCCGCCCGGTGATCAGGCGGCGAGGGGGCGGCGGCGCACAGGGCGCCGCTCTACGTATCAGATCCTCTTTGATCGCCTACTACTATCCCGCCACACTGGTCTTGACATGTAGGTGCCAGCGGCCCTGCCGGCCCCCTAGTAGGAGGAACGCCGGCTTACGCCGCCAGGATGTCGCGCGCGACATCGATCGCCCTCTCCACGTCACCCCTGCTGATGCCGTAGTGGGTGACCAGCCGAACTAACTGGCCGCCAAATGGGGATACCTTGACCCCATGCTCCTTCATCAGCCGTATGAACTCCGTTCCCGTGAGACCAGGTCGCTGCACTTCTACTACCACGATGTTGGTTTGCACCGTGCTGAGATCCACTCGCACGCCGGGAAGAGCAGCGATACCCTCTGCAAGCACCCTGGCATTGGCGTGATCCTCCGCCAGCCGATCAACCATTTCCTCGAGGGCAACTATGCCAGCGGCGGCCAAGACCCCTGCCTGCCTCATCCCGCCGCCCACCATCTTTCGGTTTCGCCGAGCCCGCCCGATGAATTCTCTGGAACCCAGCAATAGTGAACCTACCGGTGCGCACAACCCCTTGCTGAGACAAAGGTTGATGGAATCGCACTCCCTCACTAGACGGGAAGCCTCAACACCAAGGGCCACGGAGGCGTTGAACAAGCGGGCACCATCTAGATGAAGCCTCAGCTCGTTCCGGTGGGCTACCGCCGCAACGGCATCCACCTCATCTGCCGTCACTGCGACCCCACCGCAGCGGTTGTGAGTGTTCTCCAAACAGACCAGCCGGCTTGGCGGGAAGTGGACGTCGTCGGGGTTGCGGATAGCCGCCTCCACCTCCACTGGATCCAACGCCCCAAGATGATTGGGGATCGTCCTAACATGGATCCCCCCCAGGGCTGAAACGCCACCCGCTTCGTAGTAGAACATGTGGGCCTGATCCCCCACTATCATTTCGTCGCCCCGACCACAATGGGTCAGGGCGGCAACCAGGTTGCCCATGGTGCCGCTCGCTACGAACAGGGCCTCCTCCTTGCCCAGCATTTCGGCCGCCATCACCTGCAGCCGGTTGACCGTCGGGTCCTCGCGATAGACGTCATCCCCCAGTTCCGCACGACTCATCGCCTCGACCATTCTTGGGGTGGGGATGGTCACAGTATCACTACGAAGGTCTATGTTGGGCTCCATTGCGTCACGCTCCTGATGGAGAAGTATCGAGAGTCATTATAGCAGGCACGTGCTGTGCGTCCTGCACGGCATCGTTGCATATGGTCGGGAAGCTGTTGCTCGTCCGCGAGCTATCGAAGCGGCTGCTGAGGCGGCATAATGAACATCTTGTCTTGGATCCTGGTGGGGCTGACGGTAGGACTGATCTCCGGGGTGGTCACCAACGGCTATCGGATCGTTGAAGACATCATCGTGGCCGTCGTAGGCGCTGTTGTGGCAGGATGGCTCTTCTTGGCACTCACCGGGAAGGCTGTGACCATGTTCGGCCTCGCGGACACCCTGGTAGCACTGGCCGGATCGGTGCTGTTTCTCTTTCTTGCTCGAAGCCTGACCGAGGGGCGAACAACCATCTAGCCCCCCTTTTCTTCCTCTCTATGCTGGCACACTGATTGCCACTACTGCATACATGGTCTACCTTGACGGGCTTGAGTAGCCATGGGACATAGCAACCCCAACGCACAGGGCCGTGATCGTCACTACTTGAGCAGGAACACGGGGCTCTCATCCGAGCTGCTGGCCGGGACTGGAGCTCAGAGGCCGCCGGGGACGCCCGAGGAGAGACCGAGCCCTGCTCGCTTGGTTCAGCCCTCGAGCCCCCTTTCGCGGCTACCGATTGATCGGATCCGCACGGGTCTCATCCTGAGCGCCTATCTTGTCATCCTGAGTATCCCAGGGTTCCGGGAACCCTGCGCGAAGCACAGAAACTTGAAGTTTCTGAACAGCGCCTATCTTGTCATCCTGAGTACCTCAGGGTTCCGGGAACCCTGTGCGAAGCACAGAAACTTGAAGTTTCTGAACAGCGATAGCGAAGGATCTCCAGTGACGAGGAGATGCTTCGCTGACGCTCAGCATGACAGTACCGATCGCCTTCAGTGTGCAAAGGCACAGGTGTGTCCGCGCGATTGTGTTGCCGGGTGCCCACCGGGTCACACAGTGCGGACGAAGCTCGTTCAACGGGCCGTAGAACGAGTCTGAGCGTAACAAACCAGTTGCGCAGGAGAACGGTGAACCGAACGGCTGCCGCGGAGCTGGACTTGCTCCGAAGAGAAATGGAAGAGTGCCGGGAATGTCCTCTCGCCGGATCGTCGCAGAAGTTGGTGTTCGGCGAAGGAAACCCGGGTTCTCCCCTGGTGATCGTGGGGGAAGGTCCAGGTGAGCGTGAAGCAGTGGAGGGTCGACCGTTCGTCGGGCGTGCCGGACAACTGCTGGACAGGCTGCTGAACTCTGCCTCTTTGGAACGTGATCACATCTGGATAACCAACGTCCTGAAGCGCCGAGCCTTCAAGCTGGTGGAGGGCAGAGTCAAGAACCGGCTGCCCAGAGCCAATGAACTCGCCTACTACAAGGATTACCTGGATCGCGAACTCAAGATTGTGTCACCCAAGCTGGTGCTCTGCCTGGGCAATCTCGCCGCCAACGTTCTCATTCATCGCGGATTCCGGATGACCCAGGAACACGGCCAGTGGTTCAGCGGTGCCTCCGGCAAGAAGCTGATGGCTACCTATCACCCAGCCTACATTCTCAGGCTCGAAGGGAGCGACTACGACGCGGTGCTGCGGCAGACCATGGTAGACTTCGCCGCCGCTGCTGCCGAGTATCGCGCCTTGCCGAAAGATCGATAGCCGCGGACGGGAAGCCGGGCTGCCTCGAAGAAGAGACGGCTAACAGTTCCGCGAGCCGGGGCAACCGAGGCTAGCATCGAGCCACCAAGTACTTGTTCTTGAAACCGTCACCCGGATCGGATATACTAACCGGTAATATCCTTGTCAAATGGGAGCAACGGGAATGTCCAAGAAGCAAATCCTGATTGCTGACGACGATCCCTCTATCCGATTGCTCTTGAAGAACTTCCTGGAGAGCGAGGGTTATGACACCTCCGAGGCGAAGTCGGGGGGTGAAGTGCTGCGCGTGCTTCCGGAGCTAACCCCGGATCTCCTGATCATGGACCTTCGGATGCCCGAATGGGACGGGATCGAAGTCATGAAGAAGCTGGGCGAGCAGAATCTCAAGGTCCCGGTTCTGCTGATGACCGCTCACGGCACCTCGAACTCCGCCATCCAGGCGATCCAGTTGGGTGCCTTCGACTATATCACGAAGCCCTTTGAACTCGACGACGTCCTCCTCACCGTGCGTCGGTTTTTCGACTATCAAGAGCTGGCTGCCGAGGTCAAGAAGCTAAGGGTGCAGCTGGAGAGACCGGATCCATCCGACAGGATCATCGGCCGCACCCCGGCAATGCAGGAGGTGTACAAGACCATCGGCCGAGTGGCGCGGAGCGATGCCACGGTGCTGATCTGGGGGGAGACCGGCACCGGCAAGGAGTTGGTGGCTCAGACCGTGCACCAGAACTCCACCTACCGCCAGGGGCCTCTCGTGAAGGTGAGCTGCGCGGCCCTACCGGAGACCCTCCTCGAGAGTGAACTGTTTGGCCACGAGAAGGGATCGTTCACGGGGGCGATGGTGCAGCGGAAGGGCCGCTTCGAGATGGCCCACAAGGGATCCATATTCCTCGACGAGATCGGCGAGATGTCGTTGGGCACGCAGAAGAAGTTGCTTCGCGTGCTTCAGGAAAAGGAGTTCGAGCGGGTTGGAGGCTCCATACCCATCCAGGTGGACGTGCGCGTCATAGCCGCCACCAACAAAGATCTGGCCGCGGAGGTTGCGGCCAACAGGTTCCGAGAGGACCTCTACTACCGACTGAACGTGATATCGATCTTCATGCCCCCCCTGCGCGACCGCAAGGAGGACATACCACTGCTGGTTGAGCATTTCCTCCACAAGCACCGCTTCAGTATCAGCAGCCCACCGTCCCGAATCACGGAGGAGGCGCTGAAGGTGCTGGAGAAACATGACTGGCCCGGCAACGTTCGCGAGCTCGAGAACACCATCGAACGGGCAGTAGTCATGGCCCAGGGAGGGATCATCACCAGTCAGCATCTCTACCTCACCCCGGCCAAGCTGAAGCGCTTCGTCGACCTGGACTTGAAGCTCCAGGGCGATCAGTCCTTCAGGGAGATCATGTCCGACATCGAGAAACAGCTGCTCCAGCAAGCTTTGAGCCACACGGAGGGCAACAGGTCTTCTGCCGCAAAGATGCTGGGCGTAGACCCCTCTGAGCTGGAATCAAGACTCAAAGAACACGAGCTCTAAGGCCGGAAAAAACGGCATGCTTCTTGCCCCTCCTGCCGCCGGTGGGGAGTAGGTCGGTCGCCGCCACATTCTCCATTGGGGCGACCGACCATTGAGCCGGCGAAGGTAGGCAGGAGGAACTTGGATGGACGGAAACAGGTTTCCTATGGGCTTGCTTCTCGGTAGCGGCCTGATCGCCGGGATCATGGCCTACGCCATATACCAAAGGTCAGCCCGAGAAGAGAGAATGTCCTCTGCTCAGATGGTCCTCGACCGAGCCAAGGATCTGGGCGACACCGAAGCGGCCCGAGCAGGACGCGAGTTCGTTTCGGAGAAGGTGGTACCGGAGATGAAGCCGGTGCTGCTGGATCTGCTCAAAGATGCCGAGGAATACGTCGACCGCTACTTCAAGAGGGCGGAGAAGGCCGTCAAGTCGATGTAGGAAAACCTACAGGGACAGGCCAACAGCTGTTGACCTGTCCCTGTGGCGTTTAGTGGTCGATCACCTCTCGCCATCTGCGCACGAGGTACGGCTTCTGCAGCTCAAATCCTCTGGCGACGGCCTCAATGCTCGTCGCCTCCACCTCTGCCGTCGACATCGCGGCCGTATCTCTGCAGAAAGCAGCCGTACGACCGTAGTACAGGCCGGTTAGAGCCTCCACTACTCCAGCCGAGTTCAAATCCGGACGGTGGTAGGCAACGGCGAAATCGTATACGAGCCTTACCCACAAATCCACCGGAAACCTGAAACGTTCCTCGCTCAAGTCCCTGATGACTTCCACTTCGGCCATGTTCTCGTGAGACAGAATGGCGCTCCACATACCGCCATTTCTGTTGTGGCCGTCGTGGAACCGCTCTATCATCGCAGGCACTGTTACCGGCACCGGCTCAGGCTCCAGAGCAACAGGTTCTCCCACAAGCGGCGCGGTCTCGGAGCTTGCGACCCCAACCCAACGAGAACGGTAGAGCCCCATCAAGGCGAACAGGGTCCCCACCACCTGACGAAACATCGGCCCCAGGGATGCGGCGGGATCCTTGGCATCGTGGATCTTCGCCCCCAACTGCGCCTGGCACACCCGAAAGCCCTCGTTTATCGCGGTCGTGGTCATCCAGATATCGATCCCAAACCGGGCAACGTCGCTCTCCCACACCGGTTTGTTCAGGTAGTGCTCCAGCAGCTCTCCGGAAAAACCGAAGTCGCCGCCGATCGG
>DAHXJB010000573.1:0-11486 GCA_027372455.1 Chloroflexota bacterium
TCTTGATATGGAACGCTGGTGATCTTCATCAACTTTCCGAAGTTGTGGCTGGACTCGATTCGGCGAACCGTCCCGGATCGAGAGCGCATCATCAGCGACTCGGTCTCCGCACCCCGAGAGGTATACCGCACCCCGCGTACCAACTCACCCCCTGTGACACCGGTGAGGGCGAAGAAAACGTCGTCGTCCCTGACCAGGTCGTCGATACCGAGGACCCTGGAGGGATCGTGGCCGGCCTCGACCGCCAACTGCCGCTCCCTTTCATCCCTTGGATAAATGCGACACTGGATCTCGCCCCCCAGACACTTCAAAGCACAAGCCGCGATAACGGCTTCGGGGGAACCACCTACCCCCATCAGGATATCGACACCAGTTCCCTGCGTGGCCGCCATGATGGCTCCAGAGACGTCACCATCGGCAATCAGCTTGATCCTGGCGCCAGCGTCCCGGATCTCACGGATCAGCCCCTCGTGTCTGGGGCGATCCAGCAGCACTACCGTGACCTCCTCGGGCTGAAGCTTCTTGGCCCGCGCAACGCAGCGGATGTTCTCTGCCACGGACGCATCCAAATGGATGCACCCCTTGGCCTTTGGCCCCACGGCGATCTTCTCCATGTACACGATGCCGGGGGCGTAGAACATGCTTCCTCTGGAGGCTAGGGCCACAACGGAGACGGCATTGGGGAGCCCCTTGGAGGTGAGGGTGGTGCCATCCACCGGGTCCACAGCTACGTCCACCCGTGGTGGCTCGCCGGTCCCAATCCGCTCCCCGATGTACAGCATGGGGGCCTCATCCTTCTCCCCCTCGCCGATCACCACGACCCCATCCATGGGCACCCACTGCAGCACGTAGCGCATCGCCTCCACGGCGGCCTGGTCCACCGCGTTCTTGTTCCCGCGTCCCTGCATTCGAGCTGCCGACAGAGCAGCCGATTCGGTCACCCGCACCAGATCGAAACCAAGGTTACGACCCATAGGCTCGCCCACAGAACTCACCTCCCTATTCAGCCAAACCCAATTTCGAATCGCCTATCCGGTGACCTTCTTCCAGTCGTTCAAGAACCGCTCGATCCCCACATCGGTGAGCGGGTGCTTGACCATCTGCTTCAGCACCTTGAAGGGTACGGTGGCCACATCGGCCCCAATCTTCGCGGCCTGGACGACGTGAAGCGGATGCCGAATGCTCGCGGCCAACACCTTGGTGGTAATGCCGCTATTTCGATAAACCTCCACGATCTCCCCTACGACCGCCATGCCATCGTGGCCGGCATCATCGAGGCGACCAAGGAAGGGGCTGACATAGGTAGCTCCGGCCAGACCGGCCAGCAGCGCCTGGTTAGGAGAGAAGACCAAGGTCACGTTGGTCTTGATTCCTTCTCGGGAGAGGGCCTTGGTGGCCTTGATCCCTTCCCAGGTCATGGGGATCTTGATCACCACATGGGGGGACCAGGTAGCGATATCCCGGGCCTCCTTGATCATGTTCTCGGCATCCAGGCTCAAGACCTCGGCACTGACGGGTCCCTGGACTAGATCGCAGATCTTCTGAATGTGGCCCTTGAAGTCCACCTTGCCCTGGACCGATACCAAAGTCGGATTGGTGGTGCAGCCGGTAACTATTCCCCAGCTTGCGGCCTCCTCAATCTCCTTGATGTCGGCCGTGTCAACGAAAAGCTCCATCGCTTCAACTCTCCTCAGCTTATCATTCTTTCCAGAGGCAGAGGCCTCTGGTCGCCTTCTCGAAGGCTGACTTTGCAGGCGCGGATGAAGGCCGCGAACAGTGGATGGGGACGATTGGGCCGTGACTTGAACTCAGGGTGGAACTGCGTCCCCAGCATCCATGGATGCCCGGCAAGCTCCGAGATCTCCACCAACCGAGCATCGGGGGAAACCCCGCTGAAGACGAGGCCGGCCACCCCCAGAAGCTCCCTGTAGTCGTTGTTGAACTCGTAGCGATGCCTGTGGCGCTCGAAGATTATGTTAGTGGTGTTGTAGGCATCCGCGGCCCTTGTGCCGGGGATCAGTTGACAGGGGTACTGTCCGAGCCTCATGGTTCCCCCCTTGTCTCCCACATCCCGCTGCTCGGGCAACAGATCGATCACCGGATGCTCACTGAACATGTTGAACTCGGTGCTGTTCGGGTCGGAGGTGCCCAGCACGTACCGGGCCAGCTCAATCACCATGATCTGCATGCCCAGACAGAGGCCAAAATAGGGGATGTCGTGCTCTCGGGCATAACGCGCGGCCTGGATCATCCCTTCGACACCACGGTACCCGAACCCGCCTGGCACCACAATGCCGTTCAACTCCTTGAGACGGTCGTCACCCTCCCGCTCGAGCTCCTCGGAGTCTATCCAGACAACCCGCACCTTCCGATTCTCATGTAGACCCGCATGGATAAGCGACTCCTTGACGCTCAGGTAGGAGTCGTGGAGTTCAACATACTTGCCCACTACCCCCACTATGACCTCGTCCTTGAGCTGCTGGGTGCGATCCACCATCTCCCGCCACTCGCCCAGATCGGCCGGCCTGTCCGGCAATCCCAGCCGCTCGACAACGAAATCGCCGAGACCGGCCTCCTCCAGAATGAGGGGAACCTGGTAGATGCTTGGAACCGTCTCCAACGGGACCACGGCCCGCTTCTCCACGTTGCAGAAGAGCGCGATCTTCTCCTTCAGGTCGTCGCTCACCGGATAATCGGACCGGCACACGATGACGTCGGGCTGGATACCGATGCCACGCAACTCCTTGACGGAGTGCTGTGTGGGCTTGGTCTTCAACTCGTGGGTGGAGCCGATGTATGGAAGGAGCGTGAGGTGGATGTAGAGGCTGTTATCCTCTCCCACATCCCGACGCATCTGCCGGATGGCTTCCAGGAACGGCAGGCTCTCGATGTCGCCGACGGTGCCTCCCACCTCGACGATCACCACCTGGGCACCCGTCTGTTTCGCTACCCGGGTGATCCGCTCCTTGATCTCGTTGGTAATGTGGGGGATCACCTGAATGGTGCCACCGAGGAAATCGCCCCGCCGCTCCCTACCTATAACGCTCTTATATATCTGCCCGGAGGTCACATTGCTGGCCCGAGTGAGGCTCACGTCGATGAAGCGCTCGTAGTGGCCTAGGTCCAGATCGGTCTCGGCACCATCGTCGGTGACGAACACCTCGCCATGCTGGAAGGGGCTCATGGTGCCTGGATCGACGTTGATATAGGGATCCAGCTTTTGAACCGAGACGGTGAAGCCCCGGCTCTTCAGAATGCGTCCCAGGGAGGCAACGGTGATCCCCTTACCGACCGAGGACACCACACCACCCGTGACAAAAATGAACTTGGTCATCGGCTACTCCCGCACCCCAATGTACAAACTACTTGCCGGCTGTCAACATCACCAGAAGCGGGGCTATCACAAGAGCAGGCAGCATGTTGGCGACCCGAATCTTGGTGAGCCCCAGGATATTCAGCCCAATCCCGACGATGAGGAGACCACCGGCGGCTGTCATCTCTGTCATCACAGGCTCTGAAAGAAGAGGTTTCGCCCAAACCGCACCCATGGTTAGTGCCCCCTGGTATACCAGCACCACGATGGAGGAGAGAACCACCCCCCATCCAAGAGAGGATGCCAGCGCTATCGCCGTGAACCCATCAAGCACAGACTTCACGGCCAACGTGTTGTAGACGCCGGTGAGGCCATCTTGAAAGGAACCCAGAATGGTCATGGGGCCTACGCAGAACACGAGACTGGCCATGACGAAACCTCTGCTGAAGGGGGATTCACCCGTGACCTGTCCACCATCAAGCTTTGCATGATTCGCGCCAGTCTCCTTGCCCGCGACCTTCCGCTCTACCCAGTCACCGAGACTCTTCAGGGCATCGTCGATCCCCGCGGCTTCGCCGAGAACGGCCCCTAACACAACACTTCCAAGCACGATGATGGCGCTCCGCGTACCGAGCGCCATTTGGAAGCCTATCAGAAGTGTCATCAACCCTATGGCGTGCATCACCGTTTCCCTGAAGCGATTCGGTAGCCGCTCGCCAATCACCGCCCCCACCGTCCCACCCACCAGGACGGTGGACACATTGAGAATAGTTCCGGTCAAACTGGCCCCTTCTACACTTGGAAAGTGGGCAGGCGGAGGGCGCCTAACCAGGGTGTTGCCCCAACCATCTATCAGCCGAAGGAAGGAACAGGGCTCCCTACAGTCGCTCGTAGCGCTCCACGTTCAGGACAAAGACCGTGGCCCCGCCAACCTGCACCTCAACGGGATAAGGCATGTAGAATTCGCCCGGCTCCATTACCGGAGGGAGGGGATTGATGTATTGAGTCCGAGTGTTGCAGCTGCTTTCCACCAGGGAGAGAACCTCGTCCACGGTGGAATCCTCCACCCCAACCAGGACCGTAGCGTTTCCCTCCTTCAGAAAGCCGCCGGCGGTGTTGATTCGGGTGGCCCGATAGCCCTTCTCCGTGAGCGCATCGATCAGGGTGCCGGCATCCTCCTTCTGCACGATGGCCACGACCAACTTCATCCTGCCCTCCCCGTATCACACCGGCCGCCGCGACACCCGCTTGCGGTCCAGCAGACTGGACACTGCTTCCATAATTCTATCTTGAAGTGTCCTAAAGGGCAATGAAGCGTCCAGCACCAACCATCGATCTGGATCGGCCTCGGCCAGATCCAGGTAGCCCCGTCGAACCCGCTGGTGAAAGGCTAGCTCCTCCTCCTCGAAACGGTTCCACTCCCCTGTGCTGCCGGCCAGGTAATCGCCCCGCTTCCTCTCCAGTCCCAACCGTGGATCGAGATCCAACAGGATCACCAGGTCCGGCTGCAGATCGTCGGTAGCAAAGCGCACCACCGATGCCACCGGTTCCACCCCGAGCTTTCGGCCGTAGCCCTGGTAGGCGATGGTGGAATAGCTGAAGCGGTCCGAAACCACCACCTGCCCCAGCCCCAACGCCGGCCTGATCACCTCTTCGACAAGTTGGGCTCGAGACGCGCTGTACAGGAGAGCCTCGCTCCGAGGAGAGATGGCCACGGGCGTGGCAGGAAGGAGGATCTGCCGAATGGCATCCCCCAGCATCGTGCCACCGGGCTCCCGGGTGAAGACAACCGGGTAGCCGGCATCGGCCAAACGAGTGGTCAGCGCCCTCGCCTGGCTGGACTTCCCGCCGCCCTCCGGGCCTTCGAACACCAGAAACGCCCCCACCTACTCCTGCTCCGTCTTGTAGATTTTCACCCGCCGATAGGGCTCCCGGCCTTTGCTGCGACTGGAGAGGTTGTGCCGCTCCGCCAGCTGGTGCTGCAGGCGGCGTATGTAGGCGCTCTGTGGCGACAGCTCCACCGGCTTGTTGCCGGAGAGCACCTGAGACACGGCGTCCTCTGCCTCCTGCAGGGCGTAGGCCGTGGGATCAGCCGTCTCCAGCTCGAAGATGTTGATGAGCGCCCCCTCGATCTGTGCGTCGGTGTTGCTCTTTATCACGTATACCGGGACCCCCGCCGCCTCGGCTTCCCGAAGGGCCTGGGGCTTGCGCCGATAGTAGTTCTTGGAGGTGAGCACAACATCCGAGGAAGCGGGATCCCGCACGATGTTCACCGGGAGTCTGAGGGAGCGGATCATATTCTCCAGCCGATCCCGGCTGATGCCGAACGGATAGATCTTGGTTGGCTTCCCTTCAGCCCTGAAGCGCGCTGAGAAGGGGGCCGGGGTAGGCGCACCACGCTCGGCAGCTACGCCCCGCTCCACCGGAGCCACGGGGCGTGCTGGACCGCCTCGCTCCGCCGGCAGCGGGCGCAGGACCTGTCTCCGCTCCACATGGACCTCGCCATCGGGAGTTCGGTAGCGCTCCTCGGGAACCATGGGGTTTCCCCGAAGGATGGAGTCCACCACCTCGGCGACACTGGAGTGCACCGCCACTCGATCCCGATCCTGGATCTCCACCACGACGTCGAATGTAGGTGGGGCCTTTCTCTCCAGGATCGACTTCTGAGTACCCCTTCGGCGAGCCTCCTCGTCACCCAGGGTCACACTCTGGATACCGCCGATCAGATCCGAGAGGGTGGGGTTCATCATCAGATTGTCGAGGGTGTTGCCGTGAGCGGTGCCCACCAACTGAACACCTCGCTCGGCGATCGTGCGGGCCGCGGCAGCCTCCAACTCCGTGCCGATCTCGTCGATGATGATCACTTCAGGCATGTGGTTCTCCACCGCCTCGATCATCACCGCATGCTGCATGCTGGGAGTGGCTACCTGCATCCGTCGCGCCCGACCTATAGCCGGGTGAGGGATGTCCCCATCGCCGGCAATCTCGTTGGAGGTATCCACGATGACCACTCTCTTGCGGAACTCATCGGCCAGCACCCTGGCTACCTCTCGCAGCATGGTTGTCTTGCCGACGCCCGGGCGACCCAACAGCAGAATGCTCTTTCCCGATTCCACTATGTCTTGTATGACCGAGATCGTCCCAAAGACCGCTCGCCCAACCCGACAGGTGAGTCCGATGATCTTGCCGGAACGGTTGCGGATGGCCGATATGCGGTGAAGCGTGCGTTCAATACCAGCGCGGTTGTCATCCCCGAAGGCGCCGATCCGCTCGATGACGTAGTCGAGATCCTCCTCAGTGACGTCGTGGGGGCTCAGTATCGTCTCCCCTCCAGGGAATCTCGCCTCCGGCTGCCGTCCCAGATCCATGACAACCTCCAGCAAGTCGTCACGGTTGCCGGCGGCCTTCAGGGGATCGCCGATGTGAGGGGGAAGAGCATCCAGGAGAGCAGCGATGTCATCTGTAATCGATTGCTGCGCGGCCGTTTCGTGCGGCTTTTCCATATGCATCCCGTTCAACCTCAAAGGGCCAGCATGCCCTCCTCGCCCGCCGTCCCGGAGCGACGGGAAGCAGGGGGTGAACCTGCTCCGTCGGGTGGCGCATAAAGCTTGCCAGCACCGTCAGGCTCGCACAGGCACCAGGGCACGGCCCGGAATCCTGACCACCAGCTGCCGAGCAAAGACCAGGTAGTCGGCAACCGGCTTGAACCCCCAGCCTTCCAGCAGCGGCGAAAGATTCGATTGATAGTCGCGAAGGGTAACGTAGACAGGAGTCCGAAGGTTGGTCTGGGTCAGGGAATAGCGCAGCATCTCCTCACTGCCGGCCTGGGCGTTTGGATGCACCAGGATCTCGAGATGCTGGCTCTTCCCGCTGTAGGTGAGCTGCAACCATCCCACCAAGGAGTCCCCATTCTCCCAGACGAAATGGTGGCGACTGCCCCCGAGGCTCGGAGTCCAGAGTCTACCACCCCGTTCCAGGGATAGCCATTCATCGATGGTCATCGCCTCGGCGCTTCGCACGTTGCACGGCACCGCAGCGCTGTAAAGCTGAAAGAGAGCCGGGGTATCCTGGCGCAAGCGAGGACGCGCCCGGCGGACCGAGTTCTCGTCATCAGCCAAACGGGTCTGAGCACGGTAGAGGGTTTCCGAGGTGTAATTGGCGAAACCGGCCTGACTCGCGATCCTCGCCATGTCGCCGTCCACCCAAGTAACGAGGAAGAGCCTTCGAGCACCCCGTCGTGCCGCTTCCGCGGCCAAGTGCTCCAACAGGTCCACTCCAGCCGAGCGAACGTTCTCGGCAACGAAAAGATCTTCCACATCCCATGCAAGTTTCCCCGCGCGCGAATGTGCGATGGCAAGACCACGCACATTGCCGTGGTTCAAAGAGACCCAAACCCGCGAGCCACTGCTGCGAGTTATCAGCCGGGAGAGAAGGCTCCAACCCCCTCGACCGTCCGAGTCCTCCCACATGTTGGGCCAGAGAGGGGCTGTCACTTCGCGATGGGCATCGTGACGGAAGAAGGATATCAGCGAAACAAAGTCGGTGGGGCGGATAGCACGTATCGTCGGCATATCTCCGGAGCTGCTGTCCAGCGGGTGATCGCTCCCAGAACGTCCGATCTCGCCGCCCCTATTCGGAGCAATGCTAACGTCGGCACGATCTCGACAAGAACCACACCTGACCCTCTATCTCCGCTAGAGATTCTACAACTCCATATCAGCCATCGCAAGGAAAGGAGAAACCTAGGTGCCACTCAAGATTCCGGGAGATCCTGGGAGACCGGCTTCTGGAGTGCGGTGGCTCGACACTGCTTTAGTAGGCGGCTTGACGCCGCCATCTCGTCCCCGCCGCGTCAAGCCGCGGCGTTCCAGAGCGCCGCCGAGCCGGCGCAATCCAAATTGGCCCACCCGTTTCGGAGAGGAATTGTAGGCTACCTTTCCTCACTGGATAAGGGCCGAGGGTTAGCTCTCGCCGACCGTCTTCAGGGCCACGTGGAATTTGCTGCCCACCCCGACCTCGCTCTCCACCCATAGCTTCCCACCATGGAGCTCTACGAGACTCTTCACGATGGACAGCCCCAATCCAGTGCCTCGGATCCTCCTCGTCAGTTCCCCTTGAACCCTGTGGAAAGGCGTGAAGATGTCCGGAAGCTGATCCTCGGGAATGCCGAACCCTTGGTCTTCCACGGTGAAGACCACCCAACGGCACGGGCTCTCTCCCTGGAACAGGATATCGTTGCCACGCTGCCATCCCGGCCTAGCCCGCACGACGACATCCGTTCCTGGTGAAGAATACTTGATGGCATTGGAGATCAGGTTCTCCAACACCTGGGCCAACCGCTCGGGGTCTGCCTCCACCTGTGGAAGGTCAGCCGGTAGATCAGTGAGCAGCCGATGTGTCCGCGTTCTGGAACGCGATTCAGCCACGCACTGCTCCACCACCAGGGGCACAACAAGCGGTTCGGGGTTCAGTGCCACTCTGCCAGCGTCCAAACGAGAGACGTCCAGGAAGTCGTTGACCAGCGCTTCCAGCTTGAGACCCTCGTCGTAAATGTACCCCGCGCAGCTCTTCTTCTCCTCTTCCGTTTGGTCACGAGTCGCGAGCAGCTCTGAGAAACCGATGATGCTGGTGAGCGGGGTTCGGAACTCGTGGGAAACCACGGAGATGATATTCGACTTCAGCTTGTCCATCTGCCACTCGCGGCTGACATCTCTGGACGTGAAGACGGCACCGATAATCTCGCTCAACTCGTTGCGGATGGGTGCCGCACTCACCACAGTCGGCAGACGATCGCCCCAGGCCGTTTGGGTAAACATCACTGCCGGCTCCGTTGGTTTTCCCTCGTCGAATGCCGTACGCAGGGGACAGGCAGAATCGCACAGGGAAGCTCCCTGCTCGTCGGTGTGCCTCAGCACATCCCGGCATCGTCTACCCGCCATCTCCTCCGCGCGGTGACCCACCATCGCCTCCAACCAGGGGTTAACGGAGGTGATTCGGTCCTCCTCATCGGTGGCACAGACCCCCTCGCCGATGGAGGAGAGCAACGCCCCGGTTCGAGCCTTCTCCGCCCGAACCTCCTGGAACAACCGGGCATTCTCCATCGATACGGCCACCTGTTCGGCCATGGCGCGGGCCAGTGCCACCTCATCCTCGGAGAAACCGGGCTTGTTCGCCGTCCGGCCAAGGAAGGCGGTGCCGAAAGCCCTATCTCCCACCACCAGCGGCACCACTATGCCGGTCCTTGTGTTAAGGCGCAGAAGCAACGCCTCCTCGGCAGGCGAAACGGTCGGATGGCCCACCGTCAGGACCATCGGCTCCCGCTCGGCCATGGCCCGGGCGGAATGAGGGTATTCGCGGAGAGCTATCTCCATTCCGATCCCAGTCCCGGCTTCACCCGGCTCCCTCTGGGCAGCCGCCCTCACCACCAGCACTCTTCGCCCCCAGTCAGCCACAGCCAGGCTGCAGCGATCTGCATCGAGGACTCGAACCCCCTCTTCCACGGCCCGTTCCATCACCACATCCAGACTGAGCTGCTCGCTTATGGCCCTACTCAAACGGAGGAGACCTCGCAGTTCCCGGACCCGAGCCCTCATCCTCTCGTCCGTCTCGCTGTAGAGGCGGGAGTTCTCCACCGCCACCACCATCTGCGCGGCCACCGATCGAACGAGCTCAGCTTCCCATTGGGTCCAATGGCGGCACCGATCGGTCTGCTGAAGCATCAACATCCCGATCAGCTCTCCTCCACGGAGCAGGGGGGTGGCCAACAGCGACATCACCCCCAGGTTGCGCATCGTCTCCCGCATCGCCTGGGTGATGGGGAAGCTCTCGATGTCGTGCATGATGACGGGACCCGACCGCACCAGCATGTCACGCATGGCCAGATTCTCCAATGGGACCCTCATCGACACCGATGGGGTCGCTGAGGGGGCCAGCGCTTCCCATCGCCATTGAGCCCTATCGTGCTTCGCATCGCTCAGGACTACCAGGCAGCGCGAAGCAGCGGTCGCCCTCTGCAACTCCTTGACGACCCTGTCCACCACCTGGTTGAGATCGAGGGAGGAGCCCACGGTCGATGCGATCTGGTGGATCAGGGCTTCGAGGTCGGCCCTCGCGCGGGCCTCCTGAAGGAGACGGGCGTTGTCGATGGCAAGCGCCATCCTCTCTGCCGCTATCTCCATCAGGCGGAGATGCTCATCCTGAAAGCAGGCCGGCCGCCGGCTGTCCAGACGAAAGACTCCGAGAGAGCGTCCTCGCGCGGTAAGCGGCAGCGCCAGCACCGAGTGGATCCCACGCTGTCGCGTAACCACCACATCCGCGGGATCCTCCTCGTCCACCTCCAGGATGAGACGGGGCTTCCCGCTCAGAGTCACCTTGCCCGAGATCCCCTCCCCCAATCCGGGATGGATCTCCCTGGGCTCCTCCCCCGGTATCCATCGGGCGCGCCGGACCGTGAACTCCTTGCCACCCTCGTCCAGCATCAGGACCATACCACCGTCCGCGCCCACGATCTCGACACACCGTTCCAGGAGGGAATCCAGCAGGCTGTCCAGGTCCAGTGTGGAGAGCGCCGCATCCGTCACCCGATGCAGAGAGGAAAGACGGCTCAGCAGACCCAGCTCGATCTCCGCCATCTGAGCGTTGGCGAAAACGCCCGCCATCTGCCCTGCCACCTGTTCCATCAGCTCCACCTCTCTGGAGCCGTAGCTGCCAGGGGTGTCCGAGACCAGAGTGATGGCTCCCAGCGCTTCACCCCTCTCAATCAATGGTACCCGGAGAACGGAGCGCATGCCCAAGGCAGCGTAAACCGGATCTGAAGGGAAGGCCTGCTCCAGCTCCAGATCGTATGTTACGTGGGACCGTCCATGCCTTGTCACCCACTCCACCCCAGAGCCGGCAAGGGCCCTCATGGTGCCAAGTCGAAACTCCCTCGCGTCCAACCCCGTCGCGAGGAACACCCGATACTTGTCTGCACCCTCCAGCAGCGCGATGGACACCCTTTGGAAGGGGAGCAGGTTGCGCAACTCGCGGGCAAAGGCCTCCGAGGTCTCCACCATGTCCCGACCCGATGCCACGATTCGCCCAATTCTGTTGAGGACGGCGGCTTCGCGGGCTCGTTTCTCGGCCTCCCCCTGGAGCCGAGCATTGGCTATGGCTACCGCCGCCAGACCGGCGA
>DAHXJB010000590.1:0-5774 GCA_027372455.1 Chloroflexota bacterium
GCAGCGGCACCCGCTCGGCCGTCTGGGCCACCATGGCGTAGCCCTGCAGCTGGCAGGATTGGCCTCCCAGACTGCCGAAGCTGCCCCCGACGGACAGATCGTAGACGTGGTTCAGGTCGTACAGATCCACTGGAGGCAGGCTCAGTTGGGCGCCTGCCAGGGTAAGCCCGTCGGCGCCACCTTCCATGCACGCCACAGCCACGGCGGTAATGTCCGTCACGTTGGGGGTGAGCTTCGGGACCACCGGGATCTTCACTGCGCTCTTGAGGATCTTCACCACCTCGCGGGCCAAGTCGGGATCCTGACCGGTGAGAGCGCCGCCCTGACCCTGCCACTTCCCCAGACGGGTCGCCGTCAAGGAGAGGTTGGGGCAGATGAAGTTGGGTTCGATCAGGTCGGCCCCAGCCTCCTCCATCGCCTTCGCCAGCACCCCCCACGACTCCAGGTCCGCTCCCTCATGGGTGATGTTCGAGAAGAGGATCAGGTCGGGGGCCAGCTTCTTGGTCTCTTCGATAAGCCGGGCCCCCTCCTCCAGATCGAGACGGCGATCTACGCAAACGATGCTCCCTAGTTCGGGATCGTGATACATCCGGCACTTCTTGTAGAAGGGCTGCTTGATTAGGGTCAGCTTGGTACTGGCAGCGGCGGCCCCGTTGTCCCACGCGTTTTTCAACAGGAAGGGCTTTGCCGTCAGCGGGCTGGACGCCACCACAAAGGGATTGCGGAACTTGATACCTGCGAAATCGATCACATTGACCTCCGGAAGAGCTATTAGCTGTCAGCTATCAATGTAGGGCAGAGCCAAGGTGCTGACGCATGGTAGCCATCGACCCGGATGGCCGCCAGAGTCCCGCCCTCCGGGACTTGTGCCTACCGGACCAATTCGGCGATGGCGCTTCGCTCGATGCGCTCTAGTTCTGCATTCTGATGGTCATCCAGATAATAGTGAGGCTCGGCACTGAGGATCTGCCTCACCCGTTCCTCCGCCGCCTCCTCGAAAGTCAGCGCGCCGCTGTCCTGCCAGTTGGAGCGGCGGCCACGAACCGCGAGCTTCGCCTTGCTCAGGTGCTTCTTGTAGTTCAGGAGGGTGTGATCCGTCGTCAGGAAGTCGCCCCTATGGCCGACCTCCTTGATCAGATCGAGGGCCATCTGCTCCTCGTTTACCTTAATCCCCTGTCGAAAGCGGAGGAGGTAGCCCGAGATCTCATCGTCCATGACCAGGGCTTCTGAGGACATTGACAGGGTCGATTCCAGGTTGCCAGCTCCCCATATGAAGTTGACACCGCTGGCGACGTGAGCCAAGCCTGTGACCATCTTCTCGAAGGCCGACTGTGCGTCGGCCACCATCGACTCGGTGGACATCCACGAGGCGGAGGGCAACCCGTGGAACTGCGCCAGGTCAGCGCCGGCTGCCTGAAGCAAGCCGTTTTCGGGTGCGCCGGTGAGGGCAATGGCCGAGGCCATGTCTATGACGTGGGCGAAGCCGATGTTGTACATGCAGGGACGCCCCGGCTCCAGCAGCTGGTTGATGACGAGGCCGCTCAGGGTGTCGGCATCGCCAATCACGAGGCATCCGGCCAGGGACACGGGCGCGGTAGCGCTGGCCAGAGGCTCGGAGTTGATGGTCGCCGGCACGCCGAAGCCCGCCGTTTCCTTAAACACACCGAGAGCCAGAATGCTCCAGTGCAGGGGACTGAGGATGCTGAAGCCGGTGCTAACGATGGGGCGCTCGCGGAGCGACGTGCCGTCCAACAGTACCTGCGCCATCTCTAGCACGATCCGGCCGCCGCGCGGGGTGTAGATGCAAGGGCGCAGGTGCTTGCGGGTATTCTGGGCCATGATCCGGAACCCGACAAAGTCTCGAGTGGTGGCTGGGTAGTCCACAACGGCTGTGCCCACCATCCCATGGATGTTGTCGCATGCATCGACCACCCGCGCCAGCTCCGTCAGGTCGGCCGATTTGAGGTCGTCGCGAACCTTGCCGCGGGTTATGTACAGGGCGTTGCCGGTGAGCACCACCGTTGCGCCACCGGGACCTAGCTCCCACACGCGGCCAACACGGTCAGCGATGCTAATGGTCTTGGGTGCCTGAGCGAGGGCCCATTCCACTAGCGTCTGTGGAATGTGTACGATGTTCTCCTCTGTCACTGCCGCTCCGGCATCCCGCAGCAGCTTCACTATGTCGGAATCGTCCACCCGAACACCAACATCTCGAAGTACCTCTAGTGCTGCCCCGTGGATGCGCTCGCAACCCGCCCTATCCAGTACCAGCATTCTTCCCTCCTATGTTGCGACGGGGCGACTCTCGTCGGGCTCAATCTGGCTCGCGCCCAGGTAGGCCTTCCGTATAACCGGGTCCTGAAGCAGGTCGGCTCCCGTGCCCTCAGAGACGATGCGGCCTACCTCCAGCACGTAGCCATAGTTGGCAATGGCCAGCGCCTGGCGGGCGTTCTGCTCCACCAGCAGAATGGTCACCCCCTGCTGGTTTATCTTCTGAAACAGCTCGAGCAGTGACCTCACGATCTTCGGGGCAAGACCCAGAGACGGCTCGTCCAACAGGAGCAGCTTGGGCCCTGCCATCAGCCCACGGCTGATTGCCAGCATCTGCTGTTCGCCCCCGGAGAGCGTCCCCGCGAGCTGCTTGCGCCTCTCTTTCAAGATTGGGAACAGCTCATAAGCCTGTTCCAACCGGTGTTGAGCCAGGCTCCGGTCGCTCACCGTATAGCTCCCCATGATCAGGTTCTCCTCTACCGTCAGGGCAGAGAAGACCCGTCGACCCTCAGGCACCTGCACGACCCGGGTCCTGACGACCTTGTGAGCCGAGTCCGGAAGGGGGGCTCCTTGGAAGAGAATTTGCCCGGTGTGACGGACGACGCCGGAGACGGCGTTGAGCAGGGTGCTCTTGCCAGCGCCATTAGCGCCGATTATCGATGTGATGCTGCCGTCCGCGACCTGCAGCGAGACACCGTGCAGCGCGGCCATTTTCCCGTAAGATACCGCGACATCGTGAAGATCGAGGAGCATTAGTCGTCCCTCACTCCCCTAGGTAGGCTGTCAGCACTTCCGGATTGGTCTGGATTTCGCCGGGGGTACCATGGGCAATGGTGCGGCCCATGTTCACCACGTAGACGTCGTCACAGACGGGCATCACGACCTCCATATGATGCTCGATCAAGAATATCGAGTAGCCGTGAGTGTCATGGAGCGTCCGGATCAATCCCAGCATCTCAACGACTTCGGTGGGGTTCAGGCCGGCAGCCGGCTCATCCAGCATCAGGATCCGCGGGTTGGTAGCCAATGCCCTGGCAATCTCCACCTTTCGCTGAAGGCCGTACGGGAGGCTACGAGGTCGCTCGTTTCGGCAGTGCGGGATGCCTACCAGTTCAAGCAGCATGTCGACCTTGGTATCCAGGTTCCGCTCGCAGCTGTGCATGCTCCTCAGGCCGAGCAGCGCACTCAGGTGGCTGTAAGACGCATCGTGACAGCAGGCCGCCTTCACGTTATCCCCGACGCTGAGGCCATCGAAGACCCTCACGTTCTGGAAAGTTCGGCCGATTCCCAACTGGGCTATTACGTGGGAGTTCTGATTGGTAATGTCCCGTCCGAGGAAGAGCACCTTCCCTCGATCGGCGAGGGTTATTCCCGAGATCAGATTGAAGATCGTGGTCTTGCCGGCGCCGTTGGGGCCAATCAGTCCCACCACATGGTCTCTGCGCAACTCCAAGCGAAAGTCCACCACCGCTGCAACCCCGCCGAAGCTCTTGGACAGACCGTCGATGTTGAGGAGCACTTCGTCGCTGGTAGCTGCCATCAGTTCGTCTCCTCAATGGCCTGATGGGTAGTGCCTGACTCCTTGCTCCCATGCCTAATGAGCTTTCGCGCCCACGCAAGGCTAAGCTCCCAATCTCCCATCAGCCCTTGAGGTCGCAGGTTCATGATCAGGATGATCAAGGCCGAGTAGATCACTACCCGCCACATGCTGGCGAACCTGAGGGCCTCCGGTAGGCTGTTCAGCAGGAGGGTGCTTACGACACAGCCGGTGAGGCTGTTTACTCCACCAAAGTAGACTATGATCACCTGTTCGACCGAAGTGGTCCAGTTGAAGATACGCGGATCCATGTAGTTAATGAAGAAACCCTGCAACCCACCCGCAAATCCGGCGAGGGCAGCGCTGATGACGAAGATGCTCATCTTGTGCCGGTATGCGTCGATCCCAAGGGCCTGTGCGGCCAGTTCGTCGTTCCTGATCGCGATGGACTGGCGGCCGAGCCTCGATCGCTTTAGGTTTGCCACCAGATATATGGCCGCTATTGCGCCCACCAGGGCCAGCCAGAACGTGGTGTAGCGCGGAATCCCTGGAAGCCCCATGGTCCCGCCCGTTACCTGCGTAAACATCTGGAAAAGCGCCGTCACAGCCTCGCCGAAGCCAAAAGTGGCAAGGGCGAAGAAATCTCGTCGCAGCCTCAAGGCAGGGATGCCGATTACGTAGCTCGCTGCGGCAGCCACAATAACCCCAAATAGCAGGGCCAGGGGAAAAGGCAAACCAAGCCTCATATTGGACAGGACGGCGGCGTAGGCGCCCAAAGACATGAAGCCCCCCTGGCCAAAAGAGAAAAGGCCGGTGAGACCCGTGAGGGCGAAGACGCCCACAACCGCGATAAGGGCGATGCAGAAGAGGGTGGTCAGATCAACGTAATAGGACATTTGACTTGCCCTTTCTCTCAAGCCTTCTCATCAGTGGCCTTGCCGGCAATTCCCCAAGGTCGTACGAACAGCACCACCAGCAGCACGACGAAGACTACCACCGGAGCGGCGGCCGACCCGATTGGTGTCATGGTTACCAGTGTCTCGATCACCGCGAGGAGGACGCCACCCACAACTGCTCCGCTGATGCTGCCGAGTCCGCCGACCACGGCCGCGATGAATCCTTTCACCATCGACTCGGCACCCATCTCTGGGTAGGTTGTATAGGCGATCCCCAGGAGAGTACCTGCGATCCCACCCAGCGCCCCTGAGAGAAAGAAGGTCGCTGAGATGACAAAGTTGATGTCCACACCCATAAGCGCTGCCGCACGCATGTCGTTGGAGGCTGCCCTAATGGCCATGCCGATGCGAGTATGGAAGAGAACCAGGTTCAGGATCAGGAGGCCGAGAAGGCAGGTCCCGGCCGTCACAATGTTCAAGGTTGAGAAGGAGATCCCCCAGATCTGGAAAGAGTTGGTGGCGATCAAGTCTGGCCATCGATAGAAGTCACCCCCGATGGTCGCATACATCAAGAATTGAGCGCCGGTTGACACAGTGATCGATGTCACGAAAAAGTAGATGAGAGGGCCGTTCTTCAGCCGGATCTGGCGGAAGGCGATCATCTCGATGATCACGGCGAGGAACCCGCCGACGACCATTGTCAAGAGCAACGTGGGGACGAGGGGAAGCCTCACGTACCGGGCCAGCACGAAGCCCGCGTAGGAACTGAGCATGATAACTGCACCGTGGGACCAGTTGCTGAATTTTAGGATGCTGTAGACGAGGGCGAAGCCGACGGCAACCAGCGCGTAGACGCCCCCCACCGACAATGCATTGACTAGCTGCTGAACCACATACAACATAGCTCAATCCATCCCACTGGGATAGGAGAGGGGGCGACTGCAGCCGCCCCCTCTCCCGCGAGAACTCACTTGGGCACATACGCACTCTTGAGTGTGACGTAGCCGCCGTTCTTGACTTGGAGAATGGCCATCGCCATGCCGATCGGACGGTGCGTCTTGGGATCCAGT
>DAHXJB010000178.1:0-3396 GCA_027372455.1 Chloroflexota bacterium
CGGCCCTCCGCCATCAGTGGGTTCCTCGGACGTCACGGTACGCAGCGCCGCTATCAGTTCTTCATCGCTATACTGTGTCAGCGCCCAACCATACCAACTGCGGAGCAGGGAGGGCGTGACTGATTGGCCCGTGCTGGCACAGACGGATAGCAGCCCCGACAGAGGGGGATTTTCCAGCATCTCCACCAGTTCCGGTGCCGCCCCGCTACCTCGTGGCAAGTAGATCGAGCTGCGCACGAGCGAAAAGTGGACATTGGTAGCGCCTCTCAGTGACCCGCGCAACGGCTGGTCGCAGCCTTGGCCCTCAGATGGGTCCTCGTCGCCCAACCATGGTCGCAACCCTCGGCACAGGTATTCCTGCCCAAGGGCCAAGTTCCTTCTGAGGAATGTCGACGGCTTGCGGTTGTTGTCCCCCTCGTCGTCCGTCGAGGTGGGAGCGTCGGCCTCGGTTATCCTGTCCAGGTTCCGAGATACCCCCGCACTCGCACCTCACCGTTATTGCCGCCAATGACGATCCCCCACCGGAGATCAACCTCATCGGCTTGCGGCACGTGGGGTTAGGCGACTGATGAACCCATTCGCGCCAGGGAAAATCCTGTATGTGTCCGCGCTCGCAGACGGCTATGAATCGTACCTGAACGAGGACTGGTGGCTTCTTGGCCTTCCCAGAGGGCTGGCAGACCTTGCAGCGGGGTACCTCCCGCGTATCGAGATGGAGTTCCTCCATCGTGTGACACTTGGGGCAGACATGCCACCGAGGGAAACGGAGGAAGGGTACTTTGAGGCCGATGTTCGGCTCCTCGGACGCGCCATACTCCTGGCGCTTCTTCCGATAGTCCGGAGGCAGACAGAAGTAGTCGACGTCAAGCTCGCGCTCCAGCCGCCACTCGCCTCGCCGAAACTCCATTGGATCGATCCCTGTCGTGCTCCCGTCGTCCCTCTTGAACCAATGGTCCAGACCGGCGCCGATCAGGCTAACTCCGTCCGGATTCACCACCATGGCCCCCAGCCCGAATGGCGCGATCAGTTGGCCTCTCCTGATTATTCGGCTACGCATCATCGTCCACCTGTTCGAGGAAATAGGCGCTCGTGATCTCGGCCATGCACTCGGCGTCGACGTTCCGCATCGACTTCTGGGTGGCCCAGGACAACTGCTTGTCCTTTTCCGAGGCATATTCGCCGGCGGTCCGGAGCAGGGGTGTGTCGTCGCTGGGGTTGGTCCTCTCCCAGCGCGCCCGCTTCCACTTCAGCCATTCCCTGACTCGGCGATCCAGAACCTTCGTAACACTAGCCTTCTCGGCAGGATCTATGGCGTCCACTCGGCTCAGCAGCAAGGGCCGGAACTGATCCACCATCTCGCGAGGGAAGGGGTAGGGGCTCTTCGCCACTTCTTCGTCTCCGGCCTGCCTGGCGTAGGACACCAGCACAGCGTGGAGAGCTCTCTTCAAGACCGGTGTGGAGAAGGGCGTCACGCTGGTAGGTTCCACGCTCGCGTATAGACGCTCGTGATAGCTGCGGAACCGCTCGTAGTGGGAACGGTCTCGTGGCTTGGACGGACTGTACATGGTGACGATCAGAGCGGGCCTATCCTGGGATCTGCCCACGCGGCCGGTGACCTGGATATACTGCGAGGTGGTCTTTGGTTGTCCTGCGACAACCATAAGTGACAGTCTCGGGATGTCGATACCCACCTCAATGATGTTGGACGCGAGACACACGTCCCTGGGGGTGCCCTTGTCGGTCGTGGTGCGCACGGAAAGAGTGGCTATGGCTCCGGCTATCTCGCCGCTGTCGAGGCCCCCCGTCAACTCGAAGATCCTCGATGCGTTCAGATAACGTCGGTTCTCCCGCGACGTTCCGCAGCGGGTCCAAATGGCCTGCTCGTAATCAGGAACGTCCGATTGGAAGAGGGTATGGGCGGTACCCATCTCGCGGATGCTGTTGAAGAAGACCATCATGGTCCGCCACGGGTCCCGCTCCTCCAGGGAGAATGGCATGGGGGCCTGGAGCAGAGACGTGAAAACGCGAACCCACTCTGTCTGGACGGAGCCGAGGCTGGCGGCGTGGACTCCCAGGTAGACTCTGCCCGGGTGGTCCTCGTCGTACCGCGAGAAGAATGACTTGCCGGCCTCCAACTCGGGTGGGGGAAAGAGGGATACTTGCTTACGGGCGTAGAGCCCATCCACTTGATCCTTGTAGCGGCGGATCGTGGCGGTCGAGCAGACGATCTTTGGGGATACTGGATTCGCAGCCCGATGATCGGTGCATAGGTCCTCGATCACCGTCTCGTAGAGGCCAGCGAGCGAACCGAGCGGGCCGGCTATCAGGTGGAGTTCATCTTGGATTATTAGGCTGGGAGGCGAGAGAAGCCTCTGGCCCTCCCTATTGAGGCCGAACAGCGCGCGGGCGATGGGCCGCCACGCCAGCATGGCGAACTTGTCTATGGTGCCGACAACGAGCGTCGGCCGGATGTCGTAGATGTCCTCGTCCACCACCCAAATCGGCAGACCATCCGAGAAGTCGCAGGCTTGATCCGGGCACTTGAAGACGACGGTGTTGTTCTCCTGGACGTAGCCGAGCGAAATGGCCGGCCTGGACTTTCCCCATCGCCTGGATGCCTTGGAGGTCTTGTCTCCAAGTTCGATCCGCCCAAATTGCGCCCCACACCAGGGGCATCGCCCCAGCAGAAACGGATTCCTGCGCCGGGGTCGGTTCAGAAGATCCCGCAACTCCGCGACCGCCTGCTTGCGGGTGTTCGGCGTGGTCTCTCCGCCAAGCCAGATGCCGGCGGAGAACGCCTGATCGCCCAACTCGGTTTCGTGACCACGCCTTAAGAACTCCATGGCGCACACGAGCGTCGAGGCTCGTTGGAACTGCTGGGTAGTGAGGAGCCTCAGGGTGTACCGCATGAGGACGTTCACGCCGGCATCCGCCCTGTCATCCAATCGGCGCTTGAACATGACGAAGGCCGCGAGGCCAAGGTATGCTTCGGTCTTCCCGCCGCCCGTTGGAAACCAAATGAGGTCCACTAGCTGCCGGTCAGGAACGTCGCCTCGCGCGGCGGACTTGATGCTCGACAGGAGGAAGCCAATCTGAAACGGCCTCCACTCGCCCTTGCCCGGGGGCATGTTGGTCACGCTCGGCTGCCGAACGTCCTCGGGGAAAGTAACCTGTTCTGTCTTATCGTCGTAGATGGCGTGACGGGGCTCGTCCCTCCACATGACTTGCTGCAGAAGAATAGCGCGGTTGGCCAGTTGGAAGGCCCGGCGCGCCTTTGGGTCGCTGGACAGGTAGTCAAGACCTTCCCTCATTCGCCGTGCGGCATCGGCACACTCATCGAGGTTCGCCGTGGCCGCGCCGGCGTACTCGCTGTCCAGCGCGACGACGTCGTCGCGC